>DASXJI010000261.1:0-2888 GCA_036497495.1 Mycobacterium sp. | reverse complement strand
CTGATCGCCCAGGCGATGTCCGTCGCGGTAACCCCCAACGGGCTCGACACCGAGGCGTTGACGGCGCTGCCCGACCCGGTTCGTCGCGGGGTCATCCGCGGCTGGCTGCTCGCCGGTGGCGCGATCGGGTTGACCGACAAGCAGATCCGCGCAGTGGACACGCTGGTCACCGCCTGGCGCGGCCAGGGCGGAGTGGCCGTCGGCTCCGCATTGCGCAATCAGCGGCTGGTCGCCGGTCGCAGCGGCGGGGTCTTGACGTTGCACCAAGAACCGATCTGATCGACCACCGTTGGTTTCCGGCCCGACAACGTGGCACGCTGTGCTCGTGGCAGCGGAATCGCCGGAGCTCTACCCGGGGGACATCAAGTCGGTCCTGCTAGGCGAAGAGCAGATCCAAAGCCGTATCGCCGAGCTCGGAGCGCAGATTGGCGCGGACTACGGCGAGCGGCCCGCCGCCGATGGTCGCGACCTGCTGCTGATCACCGTGCTCAAAGGCGCCGTCATGTTCGTCACCGACCTGGCCCGCGCGATCCCGCTACCGACGCAGTTCGAGTTCATGGCGGTCAGCTCCTACGGATCGTCGACATCCTCGTCGGGTGTGGTGCGGATCCTCAAAGACCTCGACCGCGACATCAACGACCGGGACGTGCTGATCGTCGAGGACGTAGTCGACTCCGGGCTGACCCTGTCCTGGCTGCTGCGCAACTTGAACACCCGGCATCCGCACTCGCTGCGGGTGTGCACGTTGTTGCGCAAGCCCGACGCGCTACGGGCCAACGCCGACATCGCCTACGTGGGCTTCGATATCCCCAACGAATTCGTGGTCGGCTATGGCCTGGACTACGACGAGCGCTACCGCGACCTGCCGTACATCGGAACCCTGGACCCGAGGGTCTACCAGGACTAAGTCTTAAACCCTATCCACACGTGGGGAAGATGCTCCAAGCGTTGCGACAAAGGTTTCCCCTGGCGATCGTCACCGATGCTCAAACTGCCTACGCCCATTGCGAATTGCACAAGGGGGCTGACAGATTATTTCGACCCGATCATCGTTCCGGTGAGCCTGGCTTCCGCTTGTTCGACTCGGACCAGGGCACAAAGCACTACGAAGACTGCGCCCGATTATCGCATCACCGACCACCGAGAGCTGCTGCAGATCATGGGGATCGGTCATTGACGACCGGCGACCGGCGGTCGTGTATGACCGCCGAAGGCGCGCTAATTCACCGGAACGACCCGAAGACCTGTCGTCGCCGAAACACGACGGTGACAGACTGGCGAATCCTCGAGCGGCTAAATAACCGGGAGCGTGACGCATCGCCATGACCGATCTGGTGCACAAATCATCCGGCAGCATTCCCACCAGCCGTGGAACTGCCCGCACAGTACCGAGCGCGGCGCGCACCGGAATGTCGGCCGGAGCGCTGCGGCAGGCCATCAGTGATCACTTGGTGTACTCGATCGCCAGGCCTGCGTCGGTGCTGACGCCGGAGCACTACTACCGTGCGCTGTCGCTGGCGGTACGCGATCGGATGCAGCAGCGCTGGATGGCCACCACCCAGGACTGGCTCAAGCTTCCGAACAAGGTGACGTGCTATCTGTCGGCCGAGTTCCTGATGGGTCCACAGCTTGGCAACAACCTGCTGAACCTCGGGATCGAGGACGCAGCGCGTCAAGCGTTGGCAGAGTTGGGTCAAGACCTCGACATCATCATGTCCTGCGAAAAAGAGCCGGGACTGGGCAATGGCGGCCTCGGTCGACTCGCTGCCTGCTATCTCGACTCACTGGCCACCCTCGAGCGGCCGTCCATCGGGTACGGCATCCGCTACGAGTTCGGGATCTTTGAGCAGGAGATCCGCGACGGCTGGCAGGTCGAAAAGACGGACAACTGGCTGGTTTACGGTAACCCGTGGGAGATCGACAAACCCGATGCCAGCTACATCGTCAACTGGGGCGGTTTCACCGAGCAGTATGCGGACGACGGGGATCAGATCCATACTCGCTGGGTCCCGCAACGAGTGCTCAAAGGTGTCTCCTACGACACCCCGATCCAGGGCTACGGCGTCAATACCTGCAACACGTTGACGTTGTGGAGCGCGCGGGCGGTGGAATCCTTTGCGCTGGAAGTCTTCAACACTGGCGACTTCTATAAGGCGGTTGACGAAGAGGTCGTTTCGGAGACCGTCTCTAAAGTGCTCTACCCCAACGACGAACCCGAAGCCGGCAAACGGCTGCGGTTGCTGCAGCAGTACTTCTTCGTGACCTGCTCGTTGCAGGACATCCTGCGGATCCATCAGGAGCGAGTTGGGCAACCGTTGAGCAAACTGCCGCAGAAATGGGCGATCCAACTCAACGACACGCACCCGTCGATCGCTGTCGCCGAACTGATGCGGTTACTGGTCGACGAGCACTCGATGAATTGGGACCGGGCGTGGGAGATCACGGTGGCCACGTTCGGCTACACGAATCACACACTGTTGCCCGAGGCGCTCGAAACCTGGCCGCTGTCGATGTTCGGGGAGGCATTGCCGCGGCACCTGGAGATCATCCTTCGGATCAATGAGCACTTCCTCGACGAGGTGCGCGCGCGTTTCCCCGGCGACGAAGACCGGATACGCCGGATGTCGCTGATCGGTGAGGATAGCGGCAAATGCGTGCGCATGGCGCACTTGGCCACCGTTGGCAGTCACGCGGTCAACGGCGTGGCAGCGTTGCATTCGGAGCTGTTGAAAGCCAGTGTGCTCCAAGATTTTTACGAGTTGTGGCCGCAGCGATTCGGCAACGTCACCAACGGTGTGACGCCGCGGCGGTTCTTGGCGCTGGCCAACCCTGGATTGCGAGAGCTGCTCGACGAGACGATCGGCGACGGCTGGCTGACGGATCTCGAG
>DASXJI010000260.1:0-16184 GCA_036497495.1 Mycobacterium sp. | reverse complement strand
GTCACCGACGGTGACCGGCTGCAAATCACTTGGCACGGTGAGACGGTCGTCGACGTGCCGCCGCGCACCGTGGCCCACGAGGGGCCGGTGTACCAGCGTCCCGTCGCTCGTCCGGAGTCGCAGGATGCGCTCAACGCCGACACCTCGGCCCGACTGAAACGACCGGCCACCGGCGACGAACTGCGCGCGACTTTGCTTGCGCTGCTGGGCAGTCCGCACCTGTGTAGTCGCGCGTTCATCACCGAGCAGTACGACCGCTACGTGCGCGGCAACACCGTGCTGGCCGAGCACGCCGACGGCGGTGTGCTGCGCGTCGACGAGTCCACTGGCCGCGGTATCGCGGTGTCGACCGACGCGTCGGGCCGCTACACGCTGCTCGACCCCTACGTCGGTGCCCAGCTCGCACTGGCCGAGGCGTACCGCAACGTCGCCGTCACCGGTGCCACCCCGGTCGCGGTGACCAACTGCCTCAACTTCGGTTCGCCGGAGGATCCGGGCGTGATGTGGCAGTTCTCCCAAGCCGTCCGCGGTTTGGCGGATGGCTGTGCGACACTGGGCATTCCGGTGACCGGCGGCAACGTCAGCTTCTACAACCAGACCGGAACGACGGCGATCATGCCCACCCCGGTGGTCGGCGTCCTGGGCGTGATCGACGACGTCACCCGCCGCATGCCCACAGCCATGGGCACCGAACCCGGCGAGACGCTGATCCTGCTCGGCGACACCCGCGACGAGTTCGACGGCTCGATCTGGGCGCAGGTCACCGCCGACCATCTCGGCGGCTTGCCCCCCGCGGTAGACCTGTCCCGGGAAAGACTATTGGCTGACGTGCTGAGTGCGGCCTCTCGCGACGGGCTGGTGTCCGCGGCCCACGACTTGTCCGAGGGCGGTCTGGCGCAGGCCGTCGTCGAATCGGCGCTCGCCGGCGAAACCGGTTGTCGCATCGTGCTTCCCAAGGGCACCGACCCGTTCGTGACGTTGTTCTCCGAATCTGCGGGCCGGGTACTGGTGGCGGTGCCTCGTACCGAGGAGAGCCGTTTCACCTCGATGTGTGCGGCGCGCGGCCTGCCGGCCACCCGTATCGGTGTCGTCGACCAGGCTTCGGACGCGGTGGAGGTGCAGGGTCTGTTCACCGTGCCACTGGCGGAGTTGCGCAGCACATCCGAAGAGGTGCTGGCGGCGCTGCTGCGATGAGTCCCGCTGGACCGCGGCCGACACCGAGCGCATGCGTGCCGCGCTGAAGAGCTGAGCTATGGCCGCCCGTCAGAACGCCGATCCGGCCAAGACTCGCGACGCCGTCCGCGCCGTCGAGGGCTGGCTGCGCGATGACACCCAACCGTCGCCGGGCCGGGCGGAGCTGGCGGCCGCGGTCCGACTCACCGCACGCACGCTGGCCGCCGAAGCGCCCGGCGCCAGCGTCGAGGTCCGGATTCCGCCGTTCGTCGCGGTGCAGTGCATTTCCGGGCCAAGGCATACCCGCGGCACGCCGCCCAACGTCGTCGAGACGGATCCGCGCACCTGGCTGCTGCTGGCCACCGGACTGCTCGAGGTGGCAGACGCCGCCGCCTCCGGGGCGCTTCGCCTGTCCGGATCGCGGGCCGGTGAGGTCGCGGGCTGGCTGCCGGTCGCGAGGCTGAGCGGTTAGGTCAGCGGCGCAAATCCAGACCGCACCAGATCGACACTCGTAGCAACGATTTCGCCCAGGTCGCCGGTACAGCCGTCGTCACCCCATTCCTGGACGGCCACCACAAGAGCCGCTGCCAGAGTCGCTCCCGCGACCTCGGCGATGAGGTCGAGGTTGGGAACGCCCGCGTAGCGGATCGTGATGAAGTCGGTCAGCACCTCGGCGAAGGACGATTGGACGACGCGTAAATGCGCGGCGATGCGCTCGGCGGATATCAACGTCGAACGGGCCAGCGCGGCTTGGCGAACCACCTCCACGTCGTGCGGAAAACTGGCCACGCTCGCTAACACGGCATCGAACAGCGACTCCGAGGCGGGTCGTTGCGCCAACGCCTCAGCCAGCCATTCCAGGTGGGTGTCGTAATCCTGGAACAGAACGGCTTCCTTGCTGGGGAAGTGCCGGAAGAAAGTCCGCTCGGTGACGCCGGCTTCGGTGGCCAGTTGGGTCACCGTCACATTGGCGAACCCCTTGCTGGCGAACTGCGCCAGCGCTACCCGGCGTAACGCCGCATGCGTAGATCGCCGCCGCAGCTCATGAAGGTTCCTCCTCGGCTCTGTCATCGGGCCAGATGCTATCTCGAATTTCGGTGATACGTCAGGGCTGACATCTTCCAATCGTGTCAGTACTGACATATTCTGCCAGCCATGACTGACTATGACGCGATCGTTGTCGGCGCTGGGCACAACGGCCTGACGGCGGCAGCCATCCTGCAGGGTGCGGGCCTGCGCACGCTCTGCCTGGAGGCCAACACCTACAGCGGTGGAATGGCCGCGACGGTCGAGCTCATCGACGGATTCCGCTACGAGATCGCGGGATCGGTGCAGTTCCCCACCGCCCCCCAGATCACCAAAGAGCTTGGCCTGGATACTCTTCCGACCGTCGACGCGGAAGTGATGTCGGTCAACATCGGCGAGTCCGGTGAGGAGCCGATGGTTTTCTACCGCGATCCGATGCAGCTGATGACCCATCTCGGCGAGAAACACGGCGCGGACGCGATCATGGGCATGGCCGAGTTGATCGCCTGGAGTCAAGGGCCCGGGAAAGCGCTGGGCCGATTCGAGGTGCGCACGCCGCCGAAGTCGCTCGACGAGATGTATGCCTGCGCGGCCAACGAAGCCGAACGTGCCGCGATACACCAGATGCTGTTCGGCTCGGCGATGGACGCCATCGACCGCTACCTGCCGGACAGAGAAAAGCACTCAGTCATGCGCGGGATGCTCGCGTTTCTGGCCGTCAACTCCACCTACCGCGGTCCCTACACCCCGGGCAGCGCGACCTGCCTGGCCTTTGCGCTGGCGGTGCCCGACGACAGCACCGCCATGATGACCAAGCTCGCCGGCGGTATCGGTGCGCTCACCGAACACCTGCAAGAGCTATTCGTCTCTCGTGGCGGCGAGATGCGCTTCCGGACCAAAGTCGAGAAGATCCTCGTGGCAAACGACCGCGTCACCGGCGTGCGACTCCGCGACGGGTCAACGATCAGCGCACCGGTGGTGGTCTCCAACATGGCACCCGACCTCACTCTCACCGATCTCGTCGGCGCGGAGTATCTGCCGGCGGACCTGATCGCCAGGCTGAGCGGGCGGGACCACCGCGCGGCATTTATCCAGATGCATTTCGCTCTGGACGGTTTGCCGGAGTTCGCACCGCCCTACGAACTGCTCAACGAACCCGGTATGCAGCAGTCCATCGGGATCTTCGGCTCACCCGAAGAACAGCAGCGCCAGTGGGAGATGTGCACCCGCGGCTTGGTGCCCGACAATCCGTCGCTCGGTATGCAGATACCGTCCTGCATGGACCCCGGTCTGGCGCCGCCCGGCAAGCATGCCGCGAGCGCATATGCATATGCGTTTCCCGTCGAAGCCAGCAGGGACCAGCACGGGCGTCTGAAAAATGAGATGGCGCAACGGGTTATCGAGAAGATCACCCGCGTTGCGCCCAACTTCCGGGACATCGTCATCCGGCACATCACGTTCGCGCCGTACCACATGCAGACGATGTTCGGCGCCCCGGCGGGCGATTTCTGCCACGGCCTGTTGCACCCGGACCTGATGGGGCCGAACCGGCCTGGACCCAAGGGCTTCATCGATCTGCCGATTCCGGTTGAAGGGCTGTATCTGGCAAGCGCCGGGTGCCACGGCGGCCCCGGTATCACCTTCACTCCCGGCTATAACGCCGCGTATCAGGCGCTCGACGATCGGGCGGCCGGATAACTGCTCAGCTGAGCCAAGATAGGGACCGCTGTGGCATATGCGACACCTGGCACGCTGTGGGGCTCCTGAGCTGCGGGAATCGGCTGTGAGATGGCGCAACACGCCGGATCAATTCGTGAACACGCTCGCTGTTTCCGTAGACTTCACTAAGTCACCATCCGCCCGCCAGGGAGCCGCCGCACCGTGACCGTCCAAGAGCCCGTACCTGACGAGAACCCACCCGGCGAAGAATGCGGCGTATTCGGCGTATGGGCCCCCGGCGAAGAAGTCGCCAAGATGACCTACTTCGGCCTCTACGCGCTGCAACACCGCGGCCAGGAAGCCGCCGGCATCGCGGTCGCAGACGGTTCGCAGGTGCTGGTGTTCAAGGATCTCGGACTGGTCAGTCAGGTCTTCGAGGAGCAGACGCTGGCTGCGATGGAGGGCCACGTCGCTATTGGGCACTGCCGGTATTCCACCAGCGGCCAGCCCACCTGGGAGAACGCCCAGCCGGTCTTCCGTACCACCGCTGCGGGCACCGGAGTGGCGTTGGGGCACAACGGCAATCTGGTCAACAGCGCCGAACTGGTCACCCGCGCGCGTGCGGCTGGACTGCTCAACAGCAAGGTCCCCGGTGCGGCCACTACCGACTCCGACATGCTGGGCGCGTTGCTGGCGCACGGCGCGGCCGACTCCAGCCTGGAACAGGCAGCGCTGCAACTGTTGCCGACGGTCCGCGGCGCGTTCTGTCTGACGTTCATGGACGAGAACACCCTGTACGCCGCGCGCGACCCGTGGGGTGTGCGGCCGCTGTGTCTGGGACGGCTGGACCGCGGCTGGGTGGTCGCGTCGGAGACCGCCGCGCTGGACATTGTCGGCGCCTCGTTCGTCCGCGAGATCGAGCCGGGTGAGCTGCTGGCGATCGACGCCGACGGCGTCCGGTCGACGCGCTTCGCCAACCCCGAGCCCAAGGGCTGCATCTTCGAGTACGTCTACCTGGCGCGGCCGGACAGCACGATCGCCGGAAGGTCGGTGCACGGCGCTCGGCTGGAGATCGGCCGACGACTGGCTCGTGAATCCCCGATCGACGCCGACCTGGTGATCGGTGTCCCCGAATCCGGCACCCCCGCCGCCGTCGGCTATGCGCAGGAATCCGGCATTCCCTACGGGCAAGGCCTGATGAAGAACGCCTACGTCGGGCGCACGTTCATCCAGCCGTCGCAGACCATCCGCCAGCTCGGAATCCGGTTGAAGTTAAATCCGCTCAAGGAAGTCATCCGCGGCAAGCGGCTCATCGTCGTCGACGACTCGATCGTGCGGGGCAACACCCAGCGGGCTCTGGTCAGAATGCTGCGGGAGGCCGGCGCCGTCGAAGTCCACGTGCGGATCGCGTCGCCACCGGTGAAGTGGCCGTGCTTTTATGGCATCGACTTCCCGTCGCCGGCCGAACTGATCGCCAACGCCGTTGAAGACGAAGACGAAATGCTCGAGGCGGTAAGGCACGCCATCAACGCCGACACGCTGGGATACATCTCGCTGCGGAGTCTGATCGCCGCCACCGAGCAACCCACGTCGCGGCTCTGCTCGGCCTGCTTCGACGGCCGGTACCCGATCGAACTTCCCAGCGAGACCGCGCTCGGCAAAAACGTCATCGAGCACATGCTGGCCAATGCCGCGCGCACAGACATCGCGGACCTCGAGCTGTCGCCGGAGGCAGAGCAGGCCGCCGTGCTGCGCACTCCTTAGCCTTACGTTGTCTTTGCACGAGTGGGAGATGCCCGCGCCGGGTCTCGACCGGTAGCCTTTATCGCGATGACCGACCGCGGAAAAGACCCGGCTGCTCCGGGCGTGACATATGCATCGGCCGGAGTCGATATCGAAGCCGGGGACCGCGCCGTCGAATTGTTCAAGCCGCTCGCCTCGAAAGCCACCAGACCCGAGGTGCTCAGCAAGCTGGGCGGATTCGCCGGACTCTTCGCGCTGCGCAACGACTATCGCGAACCTTTGCTGGCGGCGTCCAGCGACGGGGTGGGTACCAAGCTGGCGGTCGCCCAGGCAATGGACAAGCACGACACCGTCGGTCTGGACCTGGTCGCGATGGTGGTCGACGACCTGGTGGTGTGCGGAGCCGAGCCGCTGTTCCTGCTGGACTACATCGCTCTTGGTCGCATCGTGCCGGAGCGGCTCAACGCGATCGTCGGCGGGATCGCCGAAGGATGCATGCGCGCGGGCTGCGCGCTGCTCGGGGGTGAGACCGCCGAGCACCCCGGCCTGATCGAGCCGGACCACTACGACATCTCGGCCACCGGGGTGGGCGTGGTCGAAGCCGACGATCTGCTCGGGCCCGAACGGGTCAAACCCGGCGACGTCATCATCGCGATGGGGTCCTCGGGCCTGCACTCCAACGGATACTCGCTGGCCCGCAAGGTCTTACTGGAGATCGACCGGGGCAACTTGGCCGGTTATGTCGAGGAGTTCGGCCGCACGCTGGGCGAGGAAATGCTCGAGCCGACCATCATCTACGCCAAGGACTGCCTGGCGCTGGCCGCCGAAACTCAGGTTCGGACGTTCTGCCACGTGACCGGTGGCGGGCTTGCCGGAAACCTGGAACGCGTCATCCCGAACGGGCTGGTGGCCGACGTGGATCGCGGCACCTGGACGCCGGCACCGGTGTTCGCGATGATCGCCCAGCGCGGCCGGGTCTCGCGCGCCGAGATGGAAAAGACCTTCAACATGGGCGTCGGCATGATCGCCGTCGTCGGGCCCGAGGACACCGACCGCGCGCTGGCGATCTTGACCGCCCGGCATTTGGATTGCTGGGTGCTGGGCACGATCAACAAGAGTGGAAAAGGCGGTCCGCGAGCAAAACTCGTCGGGCAGCACCCAAGGTTCTAGATTTCGGCTCGGTAATACCGCGAGCCGCGGACAGTCCTAGCGGTGCTCGTCACGCCAGGGATCGTCGCCCTCCGACTGGTCGCCGTCCTCACCGTCCGACCCGGACAGCTCGCGCTGCAGCCGATCGAAATCGGTCTGCGGTGAGCTGTATTTAAGGTCTCGAGCAACCTTGGTCTGCTTCGCCTTAGCCCGGCCACGGCCCATGGGGGAACCCCCTCGCGCAATAACGGAGCGGCCCAACAAGTAGGCGGCTCCGATCTTTTGTCTTTATTGTCCTGCCGATAGTTTACCGTGCCCCGTGGTTGCGTGCTGTTGCGCCCCGCACCCTGTCTGGACTGTCATCGCGCCGTTCCCCGCAACCGCTCGACGGCTATCCGACCGGCGCCGGGCCTGTCGACTGCCGGAAGCGATGCGGGGTCGATCATCGCCGCCACTTCGCCGCCGCCGGTGCTCAGGGCGGTATCGACGGGTATTCCCCGCTTCAGCAACGCCAGAGCCACCGGGCCCAGATCGACGTGGTCGACCACGGTTCCGAGCCGGCCGACCGTGCGTCCGCCGGCCAGCACCGCGTCACCGGTCGCCGGCCGGTCCACCGACCCGTCGAGGTGCAACAGCGCCAGCGTGCGGGGCGGTTTGCCCAGATTATGCACCCGGGCAACGGTTTCCTGACCGCGATAGCAACCCTTGTCCAGGTGGACGGCGCCTAGCCCCGGACCGCCGATCCAGCCCACCTCGTGCGGGATGGTTCGCTCGTCGGTATCGACGCCGAGCCGTGGGCGTACCGCCGCCACCCGGTGGGCCTCGTAGGCCCAGACTCCAGCCGGGCGCACTCCGGTGCTGGTCAACCGCCGCTGCAGCTCGGCGGACTCGCCACGGTCGACGAGCACGTCCAGCTCGATCTGGCCCGGGCGCGCCTCAGACATCCTGCGCACGAAGCCGCCACCGGTCAGTGGCGCGGCCGTCATCGCGTCGGGCACCGCATCAAGCCCGAGCGCGTCGAGCACCGCTCGCTCGCCCAGCTGAGGTCCCAGCAGGGAGAGCACTACCAGGTCGGCCGGGTCCGGTGTGACCTTCGACCAGAACACCATTTTGCGCAGGTAGTCGAGCAACGGCTCGGCGCGCCACGGCTCGGTGTCCAGATAGGTGACGCCGCCGAGTTCGGTCTGGATCCAGTGGTCTTCGACTCGCCCTTGCCCGTCGAGGCTGAGGTTCTGTGTGCTCGCGCCGTCCGGAAGTTCGCTGATGAACTGCGTTGAGATGCTGTGCAGCCAGGTTTGCCGGTCGTCGCCGGTGAGGCTTAGCACGCCGCGATGTGACCGATCCACCAGGACGGCACCGGTTTCGGCGGCGCGCTGCTCACCCAGCGGGTCGCCGTAGTGCCAGATGGCACCGACGTCGGGGCCGGTCTCGGGGGCGGGAACTGCGGACACAGACCAACTCTACGGGTCGATGGCACGGTCTTTCGGTGGCGACCCGCTGCGACCGGCTTCGCCGCTCTTGCGATCGCCACTAGGCTTCTGACCCATGAGTGGCCACCCGGGTGTGATCGTGACGCTCGACGGCGAGGTCCACCCGCCCGGCGCACCGCTGTTGTTTGCCGACGACCTCGCCGCGGTGCGAGGCGACGGCGTCTTCGAAACACTGCTGGTCCGCGACGGCCTCGCGTGCCTGGTCGATGCGCATCTGAGCCGGATGGGCCACTCGGCGAAACTGCTCGATCTGCCCGAGCCGGACCTGGCCGCCTGGCGGCATGCGATCGAGGTGGCGACACAGCAATGGGTAGGCGACACCGACAGCGAAGGCGCGATGCGGCTGGTCTACAGCCGCGGCCGGGAACGTGGTTCGGCGCCAACCGCCTTCGTCACAGTGAATCCGGTCGCCGAGCGGATCCCCGCTACCCGACGCGACGGGTTGGCCGCGGTGACCTTGCCTCGCGAGCTGCCGTCGGCGGGTATCGACGCGATGCCGTGGTTACTGGCCGGCGCCAAGACGCTGTCGTACGCGATCAACATGGCCGCTCTGCGGCACGCCGACCGCTACGGCGCCGGCGACGTCATCTTCGTCAGCTCGGACGGCTACGTCCTGGAGGGCCCACGCTCAACTGTGGTGATCGCCGCCGGCGGTGAGGGAGCCGACGGCAACGTGTGCCTGTTGACGCCGCCACCGTGGTATCCGATCCTGCGCGGGACCACACAGCAGGCACTCTTCGCGGTTGCCCGCGCCAAAGGGTACGACTGCGACTACCGCGCCCTGCGCGTCACGGATCTGTTTACCGCACAGGGAATTTGGCTGGTGTCGAGCATGACCCTGGCTGCGCGCGTGCACACGCTCGACGGCCGGACGTTGCCACGAGCGCCGATGGTGGCGGAGTTCGCTGAGCTGGTCGACGCCGCCATCGTCAGCGACCGCTGAATTCGGTTGTCGGCGTGGCCGTGAGCGGGTACGGTCGGCCGTACACAGGAGAGGAGGTGGTCCGAGAAATTGATAGCTTATTGGACATGTGAGGTGGCTGCCCGCTAGCTGCACCAGGCGAGGAATCACCTGCGCGCGCTGGCGAATTCCCCGCAGTCACCCGGCCCCCGAGCCTCCGGTTTGTCCAACCTGGAACTACGGCTCGGGGGCTGCCCACTTTCTGGGGCCAGCCGTTCTTCCAAACACGCTTTGCGGCAACCGATATGGATTAGGTCGTCACCCGACGAATCTCGACAGCCGCGCCGACAGGTGCGGCACCAGCCCGCCGTCGGCATCCACCCGTTCCTCGACGTAAGCCAGATCGCCGCCCTCGACGATGCCGTAAAGCCGCTTGGCGCCGCCGACCAGCATGCCCGACCGGCTACGCGCTAAAGCGTCGGTGGCCAATTCCCACGACGACTGGTTGAGCGGACGCCCGTAGAACAGTTCGACATAACCGGCCGAGTGCGCCAGCAGCAACTCGATGGCCTGCGACTCGGACGGATCGTCGGGTTCGTTGACGAAGCGCCAGTAACCGCTTTCGCGTAAGTCGGGTGCTTGGTAATCGCCGGTATCGGTGAGCCGCCAGGACCGCGACTCCCAGTTCAGGTAGTCGCCGCCGTCGTGAGAGACCACGATCTGCTGCCCGAACCGGTAGTCGCCGTGGGCGCCTCGGCCTTCGCCCTCGCCGCGCCACACGCCGACCAGCGGCAGCAATGCCAGCAGGGCGTCGTTCAGATTGGCGCCCTTGCGCAGATTGGCGGTATCGGCTGGGCCGGGCAGGTCGTCGAAGACCGGAATATTACGGGTCGCGGTCAGCTTGGCGCGCTCGAGCGCTGCGGCCACAGCACGGTCACCGGAACCGGCTGAACGGACCGAATCGTCGTCCCCGGCATCGGTGATGCGCCGCTCCTCAGTATCGCTGCGCTCTGCGTCGTCGTCGGCGGTCACGATTCGTCAGTGATTAGCCGATACAGCGTGTACAGCGCGAACCAGGAGATGACCACAACGGCCGCGACGAGCATGATCTCGAAGAACAGAACCACGACAACGAGTCTAATGCCGCGAACGGGTCAGGAGATTTTGATGTCCACCTCGTGGATGCCCGCGCCCTTCGGTTCGACGATCGCATCGCCATTACCCGCGGCCGACAGCGCACGCAGCGTCCAGGACCCGGGGGCAGCGAAGAACCGGAAGTCTCCGGTGGCCGATGCGACGACCTCGGCGGTGAATTCGCCCGAGGAATCCAGCAGTCGCACGAACGAACCACCCACGGCCTGACCGGAGCTATCCACCACTCGGCCGGTGATGACTGTTTCCTTCTCCAGGTCGACGCTGGCCGGCAGAGTCTGTCCTTGCTTTGGCGCAGAGCACATAATCAGCTTCCCAACTCGATCGGGGCTCCCACGAGGGAGCCGTATTCGGTCCAACTGCCGTCGTAGTTCTTGACGTTCTGGTGTCCCAGCAATTCCTGCAAGACGAACCAGGTGTGCGACGAACGTTCACCGATTCGACAGTAGGCAATCGTTTCCTTCGACCCGTCTAATCCCGCGTCGGCGTAGATCTTGGCCAACTCGTCGTCGGACTTGAAAGTGCCGTCGTCGTTGGCGGTCTTGCTCCACGGCACGTTGATCGCGCTCGGGATGTGGCCGGGCCGCTGGCTCTGCTCCTGCGGCAGATGTGCCGGCGCCAGGATCTTGCCGGAAAACTCGTCGGGAGAGCGCACGTCGACGAGGTTCTTCTCGTGGATCGCGGCCAGCACCTCGTCGCGGAAGGCGCGGATCGAGTTGTCCGCAGGCTTCGCGGTGTAGCTGGTGGCCGGCCGGTCCACCGATTCGGCGGAAAACTCCCGCCCGTCCAATTGCCACTTCTTGCGGCCGCCGTCGAGCAGCTTGACGTCCTCGTGGCCGTACAGCTTGAAGTACCAGTACGCGTACGCGGCGAACCAATTGTTGTTGCCGCCATACAGAACCACGGTGTCGCCGTTGGCGATACCGCGTTCGCTGAGCAGCTTGGAGAATTGCTGCGCGTCGACGAAGTCGCGCCGCACGGGGTCTTGCAGGTCGGTACGCCAGTCCAGCTTGACCGCTCCGGCGATGTGGCCATCGTTGTAGGCGCTGGTGTCTTCGTCGACCTCGACGAAGACCACGTGGTCGGCATCGAGATTGCTCTGGGCCCAGTCTGCGGAGACCAGGACGTCGGAGCGTGCCATATGGGGGATCCTTTCGATCGCTAGGAGGTGCTGTGGGCCGGCTTCAGGCGCGCCACGAGCGGGTAGAGCTGGCAGCCCAGGCAGATGCCGAAGGCTGCGTTGAGGAACGCGGCCACCAGCGCCGCCGCGGTGAGTGCAACGCCGAATAGGGAAGCGCCGGTAGCGAATCCGATTGCCGCTGGGGCTGCGAAGATCAGCCCGACCAGCTGGGCGAACTTCAGCGGGGGAACGGGTTCATGCTCGCGAACCGGACTCAGTCGCGGCGCGACGAGTTTGGCGAACACCAGGCCGTAGGGATGGCGTCGCGGGCCGGCGGCCGCGCCGATGGCGAAGACGACGCTCTGCACGCCGAGGATGATCGCGGCAGCCAGCGGGCTGACACCGGAGACGAGCAGGGTGATCACGAGTACGGCGGTGGTGATCCATGCCGCAAAGCGCGGTCCCCGCACATCGACCTGAAGGGGGGTGTTGGTGTCCGACATGATGCTGCTCCTGAATTGCTCTCACGACTTTTGTGGCGGCGCGCCACCGGGGGGTTCTGGCTGCTCCGAGCGCGGCGCGAAAAGGCGCGGCTACTCAGCAGCTACAACAACAGCAGCAGCCCGCGACGCGGCACAGATCAACTGCACGGCGAATGGTGAGCATGAGCTCGAGGCGGGCGGACACGACATGCAGCTTACCCAATGGCGACGTCATCGGGCCAACAGCGGTACCAGCGCTGATCGCAGGTCATCGGGTTTGGGCACACCCGCGGTCCGGAAACGCTGCCGGCCTTCGGCGTCGAAGATGAATGTGGTCGGCAGCGACAGCACCGAAAAACGCCGTGCTGCGCTCGGATTGGCATCCATGTCGATCTCCACGTGCGCGACGTCACCGAGGTCCCCAAAGCTGGTGCAGACCTGGTTGACGACGCGGCGCACCTGAGTGCACGGCCCGCACCATGAGGCGCTGAAATGCACGACGGTCGGTCCCTCGACGGACAACCCCAGCTCGCTTGTGTCAATGGCGTCAACCGTGTTCGAGGCGATCGCCCGGACGTCACCGGCCCGGCGGTTCATCAGCCACCCGATGACGCCGGCCAACGCCAGCGCCGCCACAACCGCGATAACTGCCGCGGTCATTGGCCTGACCCCCGTCCGGGCGGCGACGGCCACATGGTTGAACTCATGCCCGATTGAACCCGTCGAGGGTGACCGTTAATCCCGTCGTGATGCCCTCGATGATCACGTCCGAACCCCGCGCGCCCTGGGTCGTCGGCGCGACACCGAACGGCAGTTTCTGGTCGGGCAGTTTGCCCGAGAATGCGGCCAGCACCGCGTCGTGCTTATCGTCGGGCACCCGTTGGTTGGCGGTGTTAGGGCCGGTGAGCACGTCGGTGGCGGTGAATACCAGCGTGGTGTTGTCCTCGCCGGCCATCGACAGGTCGACGGCGACGCTGACCCGCTTGTCGAAGTGGGCCGCGAGTGGGGTCCCGCTGAACACCAGGCCGTGGTTACCGGAGATGCCGGATTTGGTAGTACCGCCGGAGGCGTCGTTGGTGTCCTTGGCGGGCGCCTCGACCAGCAGGTCGCGGATCCCCAGGTAGTGACCGAGATGGCGCGAGTCGATGATGATGCGGCTCTCGAGTTCGCCGATCGGCAGCTTGGCATTCGGTCTGATCAGCCACGACGAGTCGGCCAGGCCGACCGAGTGCATGGTGGCCTCGAGCGTGGCCTTGCTGATCAGTGGACGCTCCACCGCAGTCGCCTTGATCTCCACATCCTCGTAGCGGTGGCGCATCGCCTGCGGGATGAGCGGGAATGCGATGATCGCGACGAACGGGTCGAAGTCCAGGTGGGCCATTTCGCGCACGGTGCGGGAGAGCCGGTACTCGGCGTAAATGCTGGTCCCGAAGTCGGCGCCGGCGGCTATGAGGAGCAAGACCACAACGGTCAACGACACCGCCGTGGCACCGACCAGCGCTTTACGCATCCGCATATTGTGGCTCACCCGCCTGTTTCGGTGTGCATCGTCACCACGCTGGTCTGCCTGGTCACCGCGCGAAGGACCAGGCAGCACGCTATCGTTTAATGACCTGGCCGTTAAACTTCGTGTCCCGCGATGAATTTTGGGAGACGCCTTTCCCACGATGCTGGAGGGGCATTCTTGGACCTGCTGCTGCTAACCGCGGAGCCGAATCCGGACGTTGTTCTGCCGTCCTTATCGCTGCTCGCCCACACGCTGCGCACGGCTCCGCCCGATGTCTCTTCGTTGCTGGAGGCGGGCAGCGCCGACATTTTGATTGTCGACGCGCGGCTGGACCTGCCGGCAGCGCGTGGTCTGTGCCGCTTGCTGGGCTCGACGGGCCGCTCGATACCGGTGGTGGTTGTGGTCAACGAGGGCGGCCTGGTGGCAGTTAACGCCGACTGGGGCTTGGACGAGATCCTGCTTCCCGGCACCGGGCCTGCTGAGATCGATGCTCGGCTACGACTGCTCATCGGCCGGCGAGGCAACCTGCAGGACCAGGAGGGCGTCGGCAAGATCAGCCTCGGCGAACTCGTGATCGACGAGGGCACCTATACCGCCCGACTGCGAGGGCGCCCGCTCGACCTGACCTACAAAGAGTTCGAGCTGCTGAAGTACTTGGCGCAGCATGCCGGTCGGGTGTTCACCCGCGCGCAGTTGCTGCACGAAGTATGGGGATACGACTTCTTCGGTGGCACCCGCACGGTCGACGTGCACGTTCGACGGCTCCGCGCCAAACTCGGACCGGAGTACGAATCGCTGATCGGCACGGTCCGCAACGTGGGCTACAAAGCGGTCCGCCCCACCCGCGGCCGGCCACCGAGCAGCGAGCCCGCCGACAACGACGTTGAGTCCGACTCGGGCACTTACCAAGAGCCGCTGGCCGATCCGCTGCACAGCCAGTGACGGCGCCTCAGTGGCGGGCTACGTTGGATGCCGACGAGCAGCAGCGGATACGCGAACTCATCACTGCAGCAACTGAGTTCGACCTGGTGGCACCCGTCGGTGAACAAGTTCTGCGGGAGTTGGCGACTGACCGCACCGAACATCTCCTGAGCGCTGACGGGCAGAAAGTGCTCGGCTATCTGAATCTGGCCGCCGGGAACGGCGATGAGCCCGGAATGGCGGAATTGGTGGTGCATCCGCAGGCCCGCCGGCACGGTATCGGCGCTGCGATGATCCGGGCCGCCTTATCCAGAACCCATGGAGTGAACCGTTTTTGGGCACACGGGACACGTGAACCCGCGCAGGCCACCGCGTCGGCGCTGGGCCTGGTACCGGTTCGGGAACTCGTGCAGATGCGCCGCTCGTTGCGCGACATCGACGAGCCCGCACCGCCCGACGGCGTGCGCATCCGCACCTACGCCGGCAGCGTCGATGACGCCGAACTGTTGCGGGTCAACAACGCCGCATTCGCGACACATCCAGAACAGGGCGGCTGGACCGCTGCCGACCTCGCCGAGCGGCGGGCCGAACCCTGGTTCGAGCCCGACGGGTTGTTCTTGGCCTTCGACGAGCAGACGGACACCCTGCTGGGCTTCCACTGGACGCAAGTGCACCCCGACAAAGCCGGCCTCGGCGAGGTCTACATTGTCGGCGTCGATCCCTCGACGCAGGGCAGCGGTCTGGGCGGTGTGCTGACGGCGGTGGGCATTGCGCATCTGGCGCAACGTCTGGCCTGCGCAGAGGAACCCACCGTGATGCTCTACGTCGAGTCGGACAACACAGCAGCGCTGCGGACATATCGGCGGCTGGGGTTCAGTCAGTACAGCGTCGACACCGCGTACGCGCGCGGCGGCGACACCGTCTGACGTGTTCACCCCGCGTTTACGCCCCTGGCGGGCTTGGTCTACACCTGAGGCATAGTTTCCACCGAAGCCCGACATCCCGGCCGGGAGGGTCGGTCGCGGAGAAAATCAGTGTCGAAAGCGAGATCAGTGAAGCTCGACGCGGTGCGCAGAGCGCTGGCAGCCGCGGCGTCGACGGCGGTGATCGTCGGCATGACATCGACCGGCTGCGGTAGCGACAACAACCTGCACGGGCTCAAGGCGCCGAGGGGCCCGGTGAATTGCGGCGGCAAGGCCGCGCTGACCGCGGAGGGATCCACGGCTCAGCAGAACGCCATCGCATTGTTCAACTTTGACTGGGCTCAGCTGTGCCCTGGAAAGCAGTTGGCGTACAACCCAACCGGCTCGGGCGCGGGACGTGAGCAATTCATCGCGCGCCATGTGGATTTCGCCGGCTCGGACTCACCACTGAGCCCCGACCAGATCGAGCCGGCGGCCGAGCGCTGCAACGGAAACCCTGCCTGGCACCTGCCGATGGTTTTCGGGCCGGTCGCGGTTGCCTACCACCTGGATGGTGTCAAGCAGCTGGTCGTCAACGCGGACGTGCTGGCGAAGATCTTCAGTGGCTGGATCACCGATTGGAACGATCCGGCGATCGTCAAACTCAATCCCGACGCCAAGCTGCCCGCCACCAGGATCTCGCCGGTCTACCGATCGGACTCCTCGGGTACCACCGACAATTTTCAGAAATACCTGGCCGCAGCCGCTCCGAGCAGCTGGACCCGGGGGACCGGCAGCGAGTTCCAGGGCGGCGTAGGTGAGGGCGCGCAGAAGTCCGCCGGTGTGATCCAGGCCGTCCAGTCGGCGTCGGGCTCGATCGGCTACGTCGAGAAAGGCTTCGCCGATCAAAGCGGGGTGCCCTACGCGCAGATCAACGACGGCAGCGGTCCGGTCGCGCT
>DASXJI010000259.1:0-12913 GCA_036497495.1 Mycobacterium sp. | reverse complement strand
TCGGCATGACCGGTCTGGCCACCGAGCTCATGTACGCCGGGCGCGCCCGCGAGGGGTCGGGGCTGGCATCCGAACAGATGTCGCTGCTGGAGTCGATCGGCGATCCCAACTTGACCGTAGGGTTGGCGTTCGTAGCATTCGCCAACTGGTTCGCTAGCGGTGAATTCGGCGAGATCCTGCGGTGGTCGCAGACCGTTGTCGACTTGGCCGACGGGGACCCCGCCAAGGGCGCCGGCTTCGGCATGGGATCACCGCTGGCGATCGCGTTGGCATTTCGCTGCGTCGCTCGGTGGTGGCTGGGCCGTCCCGGGTGGCGGCAGGACCTTCACGACGCTGTCGCGATGGCCCGAAATAGCGACCCGGCAACCCTCGGCTTGGCCGTCACCTGGACGTATGGCGCGATAGCCTACGGGGTGCTTCGGGCCGATGACGCCGCGCTGCGCGCGGTCGAAGAGGCTGTGCAGATCGCCCGAAGGGCCAGCAGCGACATCGCGCTGATCTTCGCCGAGTACGCGCTGGGGGTCGCGCTGCTGTATCGGGACGCCGCGGCCGACCGTCACCGCGGGCTTGAGCTAATGGTGCAGGCCGGCGAGTGGCAGCGCGGGCGGATGCCCTCGCTGGTCCCGCTCACCGAGGTGGCGGCCGCCCGGGAAAGGGCCAGGGGCGGCGACCGCGACGCTGCCATTCCGGTGATGCGCAAAGCCGTCGACGTGCTGCACCGGGCGGGACAGCTCGGGTATGGCGTTTTCAGCACCGGCCTTCTGGTGGAGACACTGCTGGAGCGTGGCGCCGAGGGCGACCTAGCCGAAGCCCAACAGGCGATCGACTGGCTGGCGAACCTGCCGGACGACGGTTCGGCGATACTCGAGATCACGCTGCTGCGGATGCACACGCTGCTAGCCCGGGCCCGTGGCGACGACGTCGGCTACCGGGATCTGGCCAGCCGCTATCACGCGATGGCGGAATCGCTTGGCTTCGAAGGGCACATGGCATGGGCCAAGGCGATGATCGAGGGCGGCGAATAGTCGGCAATTTGAGATTCCGCGACATCTTGGCCTTCCTACATCTTGTTGTCGTGTTGGCCAATCTTGGTTTTTCGCGTCTAGGTAGACCGCGCCAAAACCGCGCGAGATTGCAGTAGCGCACTACCGAGGTAGTCCCACCGCGCGCCAGCGACGATTCCCTTGACACGTGGCTCGGTGATGCGAGCCGTCGCGCTCGCACTCATCGGGCACGAGATTCCAAGGAACAACGCCGTTTAGGGGACCGCATGACCTGTCCAGCCATGGCCAACGCGCACGAAACAACGACGCCGAACAGGTTGAACCCGCCGCGGGTTCGCTTACCGAAGCTCGTACAGGGCGTTGGACTAACCGTATTTCGCCGCGGAGCGATGCGGTATTGGATCAAGCGGCACGGACGCATCTTCGAATTCAACGTCCCATTCTTTGGCCAATGCGTGGCCATTTCCGACCCGGCTCTGGTGAGGTCGGTGTGTACCGCGGACGCGGAACGGCTGACCAATTATCAACTGAATCTGAGCAACTTTTTCGGCCCCGGGTCGATATTTGCCCTCGAGGGCAGTCGGCACCACGATCGGCGTCGGCTCCTCGCACCGGCTCTCCACGGTCGGAGTCTAAAGAATCACGAGTCGATTATTGCCGACGAGACACTGCGTGAAAGTGCGAATTGGCCGGAGAACAAAGAGTTCCCGATTCTCGAACCGATGCACAGGATCACCTTGAACGTGATCTTGCGGACCATCTTCGGCGCTGACGGCGCCGAGCTAGAGGAACTACGTGAGATCGTCAACCGCTACACAAAACGCGGATCGATCCTGGCGAAGTTGATGCCCGCGCCCAAATTCCGGACCCGTCGCTACAGCCCGTGGAACAAGCTGGACAGGATCCGGGAGGACTTCGATCGCATTGTATTGATGCTGATCGACAGGGCCAAGGCCGATCCGGGACTCGGCGAGCGGACGGACATCCTGGCACTGTTGCTGCGCAGCTGGCATGCGGATGGAACCGGGATGTCACGGGCGGACATTTGCGATGAACTTATGGCCCTTATCGGTGCAGGACACGAAACCACAGCATCAGCACTTACCTGGGCGTTTGAACGGTTGCGGCGACACCCAGACGTGCTGGCCGAACTGGTCGGAGAGGTCGACGCCGGAGGCGGCGACTTCCGTCGTGCAACGATCTTGGAATTGCTGCGGGTTCGCACCATAATCGATTACCCCGGCAGATGGGTGAGTGCGCCGTACTTCGATCTGGGCGCGTGGCGAATTCCGCACAGGCGCAACGTGTTTGTGAGCCTTGCCGATCTGCATGAGAATCCGGAAGTCTTTCCTCACCCCGAACGCTTCGATCCGACCCGCTTTCGGGACGCCAATCAGCCGGCACCAGCATGGCTGGCGTTCGGAAGCGGTGCACGCCGATGCATCGGGTCTGATTTCGCGATCGCCGAAATTGATATCGTGCTGCGGACGGTGCTGCAGAGTTTCCGGATCCATACCGACGCCGCCGGCGACGAGAAGTCGCATTTCCGGGGGGTCGCCTATGCCCCGAAACTTGGCGGCCGCGTAGTCGTCAGCCGCCGAAAGTAGCTCGACTATGTCGACCCAGCCGATCAGCCCGTTGCACCCACAGAGGTTCGAAATCCGTTGCAACGTCGGTGACGTTGCTCTCTCGAACGTGGCGGTGCACCTGGTCTTCTTCTTTGACCGACGTCTCGATACGCAGGCGCTCGCCGGTGCATTCGCGCACGCGCTCACCAGCCTTCCGATGTTCGCGGGCCGAATCGCCTTGGCCGGCGGCAAAATGCGAATTCGATGCAAGGGACAGGGCGTGCCCTTCACATCTGTGTCGTCCGGACGCACAATCCGTGAGGCGATCCATTCGGTGCAGGAGGACAGCGGAGGCTGGCTCATCGATCCGGTGAACGGCGCCACGGCGCGTTGGGGATTCGGCCCGCTGTGCAAGGTACGTGTCACGCATCTCGCGGACGACGCGACCGCGATCGGTTTCTCGTTCCACCACGCGATCGGTGACATGCAGACCGCGATGCATTTCATGAACGCGTGGGCCGCCGCTGCGGCCGACAAGCCACTCGCTGATCCGTTGATCGTCGAAGACCGCGCTGCCTACCTCGACGCACATCTCCCTGCCGACGGGGCTCGCGAGGCCGGGGTGCGTTGCCTCGGGCTCGCAGAGATTGCACGAAGCGCGCTCTACATGGCAAAGCATGCGCGCAAGCAGCGGACTCTGAGTCTCTATTACGGCGAAGACGAAATCACCCGCATGCGAGACGTTTACGGAAGCCGGATGCGGTTGTCCGCGAACGACGTTGTGTGCGCGCAGGTTTCCGAGGCGCTCATGATCGCGGATCCCGCCGTGGATCGTCGCACCCTCGCGATCGCCGTAAATGTGCGGAATCAGTGTGGCCTGGATCCGATGCTGGTCGGAAATATCGTCACGGCGTTAAACGTCGACGTACGACGCGGAGAGGCGGCACGTTCGATTGCCGAACGCATCCGCCATCACGTGGATACTTTTGCCGACGAACACTGCGACATGCGCATCAACCAGAAGTTTCTGGACGCAGCCGGTGTATGGCGGGGCGCTCGCTGTGTAGCGACGAGCTTCAATCCGGTCCAGTGGAACCCGCTTGTCACGAACTGGACCGGATTCGGCGTTTATCGGATCCAGTTCGAAGGCGCCTGCACGGTCTACTGCGCGCCGTTGATGAACATTCCCTTTGCCGGAGTCGGCGTCTTGGTCGAAGGGGCCGAGGGCCGCGGACTGATCTTTCAGATGACATTGCCGCCCAACGACTTCGAGGCCATGTCGAGCCCCGCGATTCGCGGACACCTACACCGCTTCCGGCACGCAGACGACGACATTCCGCGACTGCACCATGAGGTCCACCGCTAACCGTCAACTGGTTCGCAACACCTCGACCGCCTCTAGCCGCCGCGCATGCAGCAGGGGGTATAGGGCGGCGGCCAGGACGAGTACGAACACAGCTGCCACGCCGGTTCGGAGCGGCACAGGCGCTAAACCCCATTCGATCTTGATGCCGTAGTACACAGGTGAGCCCAGCGACCAGAGATACGTGAGTCCCACGCCCCCGAGCACCGCAACGCCCCCGACCAGCAAGCCGAGCAGAGCCGCGTTAGCGACGATCACCGCCTGTTCCTGCCCGGAGGTCATCCCGATCGCCCGCAATGCGGCCCGCTCACGCTTGCGCTGCACAAGTCCCAGCACGAACACGTTCAGCAGGCTCAAGCCGGCGGCTGCCATCACGACGTATCCCGAGATCGTGAACGGCTCCAGGAATCGGGTGATCCCAGTGGTGGCCTCCGAGCGCCACTGCTGGTTGTCGTACACCCGCAATCCTGCGCCGAGGTTGACGAAATCGCCGCGGTGAGCGGTCGCGGCGGCGGCGGACGGGTAGGCCACCGCAATCTGGTCGCGCACGGCGGCCCAATCCGCACGGGCCAATTTGTCCGAGACCAGCACCATGTCGCCCACTGCCGCGTCGTTCACCATCCGTGGATGAAAGATTCCAGCGACCCGGTACTGCCTCGGCCCTGCAACGGTCGGCAGTTCGACGGTTCCGCCCTCCGCGACGCCGAGCCGACTGCCCGCAATCTCGCTCAGGCCGACCTCCCCGTCCCGCAGACCCGGCCAGAACTCGTGAGGTGAATCGGTCGGCTGATACAGCGCCGTGCTGTACCAATCTCCTGGTGTGACGCCGACGACCAACCGCGACAGCGTCCCAGAACCGATCGTCGATCGCCAGCGCGACGTCACGCTGCGCCCGTCGGCGGCGCGGGTCACCAGTTTGAACGTGGTATCAGCGATCTGGCTATCCCGCTGATCGAGCACCGACTGCGCGGCGATCAACAAGGAGCCGGGCAGATGGTCGGCCTGCTCGTCCGCGATCTGCGTAGTGCTGAGAAGCTGCATGCTGTGTGAGCTGATGGCCGAGCTGGCGCCCTGGGCAAGTAGCGCGGCTGAGAGTGCGAACAGCACGGAATAGCGCCGCACGTCGGCTCCCAGCAAGCGCCCGACGGCCGGACGCGCGATCGTCAACAGCCTTATCGCCGGCTCCGCGGCGCGCGGGGCCAGCCACGCCGTCACCAACACAACCCCGCACAACCCCACCGTCATGCCGTAGATGCCCACGTTCAGCGGCAGTGACCCGCGCTCGAAGATCTTCAGCACCACGACGGCGGCCACCAGCGCGCCCACTCCGGCGACCAGCGGCCACATCGGGATCGTCCTGGCGCGCTGTATCCCACCGACGCTCGCCATAGACGCTAACGGTCCCTCGCGGACCAACCTGACGGCCGGCCCGGTCATCGCGAGGATTCCGCAGACAATCCCCGCGGCCGCTCCGATCACAATCAGGCTCGGCGTGAAGTGCGCTGCGATCGTGCCGCCCGAGCCGTCCAGCATGGAGTGCCCGAACCGGCCCACCAGATATGTCCCGAGCAGGAAACCCGTCGGCACCCCGAACAGTCCGCCGAGAACACCCACTACGGCGCCCTCACCGAGCATCCCGCCGAACAAGCCGACGGGCCTCGCGCCGATCGCGCCGATGGTCCCCATCACCGCTCGCCGGTCCTCGATGGCCAACAGGATGGTGTTCACGGCGACGAGGAAGCCGATCAGGACGCCGGCCAGAACCGTCAGGTTGAAACTCTGTGTTGCGTTCTCGAACATGGCGGGTTGATGGGGCCGGGGCGCGCCCGTCGTCGCTACGGCGGCGGTGACGCGGTCGATATCGGCCGCAATGTCAGCACCGCGTCTCGGCAGCACGAACGCGGCCGTCGCGTAGCCGGGTGAGCCGAGCATGCTCGCGGCGATATCCATGGAGGGGGCCAGCAACACATAGCCGCCGTTGATGCCCGCGACGCGGTCGAACTCCGGGAAAGTCCAACCCAAATGCGCCGATCCTGGTGGAAGGCCGGGAATGCGCAGCTCCTCGCCGAGCTGCAGGCCGTGCCGCTGGGCAATCGCCGTGGGCACCTCCAGCGGCATGCCGGGACCGTCTGCGGGCTTGACGTCGCGAGCACGCTGCTCGCAGTTGAACGAGCCGACCAGCAGCTCGATCTGGCACGACCCGCCGAGCAGAAAGAATCCCTGAGTGCCGGCACCTGAAACGTCCACCGGCGTCAAGCCGGCGACGACCGGGATGACCGCCTCCGCCCCTGTCACCTCGGCGCGCAATCGGTTGACTGTCGTGATCGGCAACCGGCCGCTTACGCTCGGGGTCACCTGAACCACCCCTCGGCCGGCGGCGTGGGTGAGCGACGGGCCGAATGCATCGAACGGACGCGAGAGCTCGGATTTGAGTATCAGGACGCCGAGGACCACCGTCACTCCAAGCGCGACGCCGATCGCGCTGAGCAGCGTCCGTCGCCAATCGGCGATCAACGCGGCGAGGTGAATGCGCCGGAATGCCGTCCATCCGGCGCGCAGCGACTTCATCACCGCTCCGCGATGGGTGCGGCGCCGTCGCGCGCGTACGCGTGCCCGTCGACCAGATGCAGCTGGCGAGAGCCGTAGCGCACCGCCGCCTGGTCGTGTGTCACCAGGACGACCGCCGCGCCTTCTTCGTCTGACAGCGAGCGCAGGAGATTCAAGACCTCCGTCGAAGAATGGCTGTCCAAGTTTCCGGTTGGCTCGTCAGCGAGAATGATGGACGGCCGGGCCACCAGCGCGCGCGCCACCGCGACCCTCTGCATTTGTCCGCCCGAGAGCTCGGCCGGCCGGTGCTGCGCGCGGTCGCCGAGCCCGACCCGTTGCAGTAGCTCCTCGGCTCGGGCGTCTGCCGATCGGGCCGGCATACCGTCCAGCACCAACGGCAACGACACGTTCTCCACAGCGGTCAGCATCGGCACCAAATTGAAGAACTGGAAGACGAATCCGAGGTTGCGCCGTCGGAAGGCGGCGCGCCTGCCGGCGCTCTGCGCCCAGATGTCTTGGCCGGCCACGGCTACCGTGCCGGTGTCCGGTGCGTCCAGCCCGCCGGCAATATGCAGGAGGGTCGATTTACCGGCTCCCGATGGTCCGGTCACGACCACGAATTCGCCTGCGTCCAAAGTGAAGTCGAAGTCGACGAGCACATGCACGTGCTCGTCGCCCCTGCGGTAGGCCTTGCCGACGCCCGTGAGCTGCAGTACCGGCGACATTGAATCGTCGGAATGCCCCACCCCTCGGAGGACACGTTCAGACTCTTCGACGAGATCTTGCGGATCTGCTTGCGCCACTTCGTGCCTCTTTCCTTGGCGTTGAGACCGATCGATCGTCGCTCGGTATGTGGTGGAGGGGCGCAGTAGCCGGCCACTGCAATCTCGCGAGGCCTTAACGTGGTGCTACTTAGTTGCAATTTCCCACGCTGATGACGGCGGACGCTGCCGACTGGAGTTCAAAACCGTGGCTTAAGTAGTCCGAGCCGAGAACCGCCCGGGATTGCAGTGGCGCACTACCGAGCTCATCGCGCGGCATCCCGCGCGACGATTCCCCTCGGAGATAGCCATCGGTGAGGAATCGCTGGCCGTCATCGAAGGAGATGACTATGCAGCTAACGCTTCGTCCCTATGCCACCGCGGGTGTTGCCGTTCTCGGCGCCGGCCTAATTTATGTCACCCCGACGACCGCAACGCACATCGAGCAGCGCACGGTCAACCTTGCCGCTGTCGAAGACATCATCGATCTCGTCAACCCCGTCGATGCGGGGTTCAGCAGCTTGACCGGAGCAGGCGGCTCGGCTTTGTCCTCGGTCACCGACGCGCTCGCGTCCGGTGGAGCGCTGAGCGCAGAAGTCAGCGGCGCGCTGCCGGGCGCCGCTGACCTGGAACTCCTAGATCCCGCATTCTGGGACATGTTCTGGAATGCCCTACTTGATCCCAACGCAGGGGAAGCCCCCGGGTTGCTGCTAACGGGTGCCCTTGAGCAACTTCCGGTTATCGGCCCCCTTCTCGAGGGCTTTGGGCTGTTTGTCGTATTGCCAGTAAGTTTGCTTTTGGCGTACGCCTGGAGTGAAATTGCACAGGCTCTTGGCTTCGAGCCGTATGCCGCCGCTGCCGAGGGATTCGGAACCGGCTTACAAGGTGGCTTCGACGCCGCACTCACGGGAGTAATCGATTCGGCCTTGCCTGCCGGAGTCAGCACGGCCCTGGCGGACATTACCCCCGTGTTCAGCGATGCGGCAGGGATGCTCGATCCCGCCGGACTAGCCGACATCGGTACGGTGATCGACCCCGCGGCAATAGCGGACATCGGTACAGTCCTGAGCACCAGCACGATCCCGGATCTGGGTGAAATTCTGACGAATTTGATCCCTTGAGTCCTTAAGGGCGGCAAGCGTTCTCGCAAGGCCGGCCCAGGGGCAAGATTGTCAAGTCGGTGGAACCTTGCGGCCGGTCAGCAGGCCGGCGAGTTCTTCGCGGCTGCTGGTTCCCGTCTTGGCCATCGCTCGGTAGATATGGCTCTCGACGGTGCGTACGGAAACTGTCAGTCGCTCGGCGACTGCACGGTTGGACAATCCCTCACCGATCATCATCACGATCTCTGCTTCGCGGTCGGTCAGAGGCAAGGGCTGAGCGGCCTGACGAAGCGCCGGAGTGCTGGCGCCGCCGCATTGTTCGGCCAGCGCATCGCCGCGCGCCGAGCAAGTCAACGCTGATCCCCGCAGGTCCTGGCTGCGATACGCGAGGGCGGCGTAGGCGGCAGCATCGATAGCCGCGACAAGGTCACCCATGCGTTCGAACTCCTCTGATACCGAGGATAATTCAGCAGCCTCGCCATCGCGCAGGGCGACGGCGAACCGGGCCGCCAGGCCGACACGAGGCCCTTCGACGATGGACTCGAGCTCACGCAACCTGGGTGCGCTGCTGCGATCACCGAACTGGGTGGCGGTCTGCAGGCAGACCACTTCGGCCGCGAATTGCCCGGCGGCTGCTGCCCTTTCAGCCGCCGAAAGCACGATGGTGATCGCCTCGCTGACGCCCCCCTGGCTCGCGACCACCCACGCCCGGGCCAAGCTGCATTCGTAGTCGAGTGACCGGAACGGACGCGGCACCGTGGCCAGCATGGCGAGCATGGCCGCCGCCTCGCCACTTGAACCACGCATCGCCAGCGCGGTCGTGTGCGGGATGCGATAGCGGTACCCCCAGCCGATGGCGTGCGAGGCGGTCAATCCCTCCGCCCCCTGTTCCAACAGCACACATGCGGTATCCAGGCGACCAGCCCCGAGCGCCGCCCGACCAGCCACGGCGGAGCCGAGCAACTGAGCGGCGCCCGGAAGGTCGGCAGCCTGCCGGCGCACCCGGTCGGCCACCTCAACGGCATCACCGATCCGCCCGGACAACAACAGCGCGCCGATGTGCGCATCAGCGATGTTGAACCTCATGTGCGGCGCGTCAAATGAACGCGTCGCAGCGGTATACCCCGCGTCGGCGACGGCCACTGCCTCGGCGGTACGCCCGGCGTCCGCGGCTATGGTAGCGAGCACCCACGCTATCTCCGCGCCGACGACTGCGGGTAGATCCTCCAATACAAGGCTTTCCGAAGCTTGCCGCGCCGCCTCCGGTCGGTCCATCGCAAACCAGTACACCGTCAGGAAAGCGTCGATATAGCTGCGCGCTTGCGGTGGCGTGGTGCGCGACGCCTCGTCGATGATTTCGTTCGCGCGCACCGGATCGCCGAGCGCCCAGAGCATATTGCTGGCCCGTAGGAATGCCAATCTGGCGTGGCCTTCGTCGGTCAACGCGCCGCCGTCAATCGCGGCGAGCACTGCGTCGGCCTCCTCGCCGCGGCCCAACCACGAAAGTGCATGCGCTCGAACAAAATTCGGTTCCGGCCCCCCTCCGGCGCGGACTGCTGCTTCCGCGAGTCGATCGGCGAGTGGCAGATCCGCCAGCCAGACGGCACCCTGGGCTGCCCTGACCAGCAAGTCGGCGTCAGGCGTGAGGTCGGAGTCAAGACTCAACGTGGCGCGGCGCACCACGACTTGGATTTCGTCGTGGTCAGCGGCTGCGGCGAGTTCGGCGGCAATCAGTCCGCGTAACCGCCGCAGCTTGGTGGCTGCCGCGCGCCTGCGGCGCACCTCGCCGTAGAGCGGGTGGGCCACCCGCACCTCCACACCATTAACCGCGGGCTCGAGCGTGATCAGGCCACGGGTCTCGGCCTCCTCGACCGCGGCCGGATCGGTGATCCGCCTCAGGGCCGCCAGGTTGATCGGCTCCCCAACAGCTAGCGCGTCGACCACGTCACTAACCGGCGTCGGCAGGGCCCCGATGCGGGATTCGATCAGCTCGACCAAGCCGGGAGGCATCATCGGGTCACCCGTCCACCGCCAGAACCCGCGCTGTTTCACCAGCCGGCCGTCAGCGACCTCTTGGTCAACGATGGTGCGAAGATACAGAACGTTGCCGCGCGTTAGGTTCCACAGCCGCTGAGCCGCGTCCGGGTCCACCGCTCCGTCCAGGGTCGCCGAGAGCAGCGTGCTGGTTTCGGCGACGGACAGGGGTTGCAGGTCGAGTCGGCCGAACCGGCCACCCTTCCATATCTCCTGTACCGCGGGGGGAACGGGTTCACCGTCGCGAACGGTGAGGATCACTTTTGCCGCGCCGCGTTGCACGATCTGGTGCACGACGAATATCGACAAATCGTCGAGTAGATGCACGTCATCGACGCCCACCACCACCGCGGTGTCCGAAGACGCGGCCGTCAGAAGCTCGATCACCCCTCGCAGCAATTGGACGGTATCGGTGACACCCGACGGCGCCCACGCCGAGAGAACACCCAACGGAATTGCGCGTGCCGAGGATGTGCCGACCGCCAACCGGCCTTTGTACCCGTGGGACTCAGCAACCGACAAGGCCTCTCGGGCGATGCGGCTCTTGCCCACGCCAGCCGCGCCGTAAACAACCATCCCGGATACATCCGAAGCCGAGATGGCGGACTGGATGGCCCGCATCTCCTCCGAGCGGCCAACTAACGGCCACCGCATCTGCATCCCCAAAGCCTAGGAGGGTGGGCGCAGCGACGCGGAGCGTACTGGCGCTTCGACAAGGAATGCGCCGCTCCCCTCGCGAGTGAACCGATCCCCCTCCACGCTCGTGACATGTTCAGTCGATAGTGCCGATCGGCCAAGGCTGCCCGCGGACCGTGAGCGCCGGAATGCCTCTCGAACTCACTACCCGCTACTCACCGTTGACGGCACATCTGTTGACGGTACGAGCCGGAGAGGTGGAAGAGCATGGCCCACATGGACGTTGGCGTGCTGCCGGACCTGCACTCGGAAGCGCCGAGCATCGGTATTCCCGTGCATTCGGTTGGACACGTCGGGGTCAAGCGGATCGTCGCGATCGACGAGCATGACAGTGCGGCGATGGTCGTCATGGACATCTCAGTCGGTTTGTATGCCCACCAGCGTGGCGCGCATATGTCGAGGCTGATCGAATGCATAGATCGGCCAGGTCCACAGCCGACCGTGCTCGACTACGCACAGGGCATCCTCGAGCGGCTGCGCGGTGCGGTGCCCGGCGCCGGGTCCTGGTCGGTGGACGCGCGGGCCACGCTCGTGTTGTCGCATGACGGCGGGTTCAAGCCGATCGAGGAAATCTGCCGGATCAAAGCGGCAGAGCAGACCGAGGTGACCTGGGGCGCCGCATTCAAGGTTTGTCTGGCCTGCCCCCAAGCCCAGAGCGCGATCGCCTTCGACCGTGACGACATGGACAACGTCGGCGAGCATCCGTCCCACAACCAGGTTTGCGACCTGGAAATCACCGTTACCGGGGACTTGACGACCGTGGCCGGTCGTTCCGTGGCCGACCTGCTCGCTGTCGGAGAGTGCGCGGCCAGCGGACCGGTGCGGGAACTGCACAAGAGACGTAGCGAAGCCGACACGGTCACCGCCATCCACCACCACGCGGTGTTCGCAGAGGATGCGCTCCGGATAATCGCCGACAAGACCAGGGCCCAGTTCCCGACGGCTACCAGGGTCACGTGCCAGATCGTGAACTACGAGAGCATCTTCGAATACCCTCTGCGCTGCGTCGTCATGGCCTGATCAAACGTCGACGGAAATGAAAGCTGGCCAAAGCTTTTCGTCTTGACCCGCTTTCTGTCGTGGATCCGCCGTAAGTCGAACTAGGCGTAACGTCCCACCGACCTGTGGAAACAGTCGAATTTTGATGGCATCAATTCTCAGCGTTTCCTAAGCGCGGCTAGCGTAAGCAATGCCGTAAGCACGTGCACGATGGTCGAACACCAGCCCTCAATTCCCACCGATTTCACGTGAGGCCGGAAACTTGTTAGCGGATGAAGGCTCGAAACAGGCGTTGACCAAGGTGCCGGCGGTGACCTTGGGTTTCTGGGTCATCAAGATCTTGGCCACAACATTGGGCGAGACGGGCGGCGACACCGTTACGATGACCCTGAAGTGGGGCTACGTGGCCGGAGTCGCACTTTTCGGCATCGCGTTAGTGGCACTGGTCGCCGGGCAAATTCTCGCCAAACGTTTTCATGCCCCGCTGTATTGGGCGACGATCGTGGCTTCGACGACCTTCGGCACGACTCTGGCGGATTTCGCCGATCGATCGTTGGGAATCGGCTACACCGGCGGTTCGCTTCTGCTTCTAGGTTGCCTGTTGGCGACGCTGGGACTCTGGCGTTGGTCCGAGGGAACAGTAGCTGTCAGCACTGTTTCTACGCCGAAAGTCGAGGCGTTCTACTGGGCAACTATCACGTTTTCGCAGACGTTGGGCACCGCGCTCGGCGACTGGCTCGCCGACACAAGCGGGTTTGGGTACGAGCGGGGCGCGCTGGTATTCGCCGCTGCGCTCGCGATTGTCGTAGCCCTCTACTACTGGACCGAAACGTCGCGCGTC
>DASXJI010000258.1:0-12145 GCA_036497495.1 Mycobacterium sp. | reverse complement strand
GTGTTCGCGATGCGCTGTGCCGCCGCGATCGGCTTCCTGCAGATGAAGCGGTGGGGCCACCAATGGATGATCATCACCTGCTGGATGGGCGTGGTGATCTGGTGCGCCTATGTGTTCAACATGACCATGTACGCCGACGTGCGCTATGCGGGGGTGGTATTCCCCGTCATCGGCTGGTGGCTCTACGACATCTTCTACATCACGCCGTTCCTGGCCATCCCGTATCTGCACACGGTTAACCGCGAAATCTTCACCGACTGAACACGTTAAGGAGCACAGCTGTGACTTCACCGCAACCGGCGCCGGCCTCCACCGACGACAAGGACCCGGCCGAGGACCTACCCCCCGGCACCACGCCTTACTACGCCAGGATGCACAAATACATCAAGCGGGCCGTGATCGTCTGTCTGGTCGCGCTCGTCATCGAAGGTGCCTTCACGCTGCCCTTCATGGCGGTCTTCTACGGCTACCCGACTCTGAGCCTGACCCAGATCTGCAGTGAATTACTCAAGGTCCGCTACTCCGACGACACCTTGGAGTGCAAGGTTCCTTATCCGATGTTGGGGCCACCGGAAGGCGCTGAGGGCAAGGACACCGCCCGGGACCAGTGGGGCATCCAACCGGTTCCGAAATATCACCGGCTGAAATTCCGCGAACTGGTACGCATCCACGACGCGCGGGTGGCCCGGCAGCATGGCGCTCCAGCTTCGTGACCACGGCACCCGAGGAGCACGCGCACAACTGGGACCTCCGTCACGAGGATTTCCAGGACCACGACTTCCTGTACGACGTCTATTCGGTCATGCGTCGTAATGCGCCTTTCGCTCACACGGATACGCCCTTTCTGAGCGCCACTCCCGGTGGCGCGTGGGTGGCAACGCGATACGCGGAGTGCCACCGGATACTGCAGGACTGGGAGCACTTCTCCAGTAACCCAACACCGGAGGCGTCTGAGCAGCTCGCCGGCGATCTGGTGATCACCCTTGACCCGCCACGGCAGCAGAAGTTCCGCAAGGTGCTGAACCCATACTTTTCGCCGGCGCGGATGAAGGCGCTGCGACCACAGATTCGGGACGAGACAGACCAGTTGATCGACGCCTTCATTGACCTGGGGACCGGTGACCTCGCTCAGGTCGCCTGGCGGCAGCCGGGCATCATCTTCTTCAGGTATCTCCTCGGATTGCCGATCAACGACGTCCCGATGTGTATTGAATTGACGGACACCGCACTCAACGGTGAAACCGAGGAATCTCGGATGGGTGGGTGGGGCGGCCTCTATCAGCACCTCCATGACGCGGTGTCGGCGCGAAGCACCCAGCCTCCGCAGGACGACATGATCGACGTCCTCCTGAACGCCGAGATCGACGGTGAGCGGCTGCCTTTCAGCGATGTGGTTGCCAATACCATGCTTTTGGTGCAGGCAGGCCTCGAGACGACCGCCAGTGCGATGTCATTCGCATTCCACTATTTGGCAACACATCCCGACGAACGCGACCGGCTCATTAGCGAACCGGAGATACTGCCACGGGCCGTCGAGGAGTTCATTCGCTTCGCCGGATCAATTCACGGCATTCCGCGAACCGTCGCAAAGGAGGTCGAGCTCGCCGGACACACCTTCTGCCCCGGCGAGTCGGTATTGGTCAACTACGCCTCCGCCAACCGCGATCCACACGAGTTCCACCAACCCGATCGGTGCATCCTCGATCGTCGCGAGAACCGGCACCTCGGATTCGGGGCCGGCGTACATCGCTGCCTGGGATCCAACCTCGCCCGCCTGGAGTTCACGGTCGGTCTCGAGCAGGTGCTGTCGCGGATACCGGACTACGCCCTTGCCCCCGACGCCGAAGCTGTGTTCCACGGCAACTCCGTCACGAGAGGATTCCGTCGGATTCCCATCGTCTTCACCCCGGAAAAGAAAACAGCCACATGACCTTTCGAGTGGTTCAGTGGACAACGGGAAACGTCGGTACGAAGTCGGTGCACGCAGTCGTGGCGAACTCGCTACTGGAGCTGGTCGGATGCTACGCGTGGTCGCCGGACAAGGTCGGGCGCGACGTCGGCGAACTGTGCGGCATCGAACCACTCGGCGTAGTGGCTACCGACGACATCGGCGCCTTGATCGCACTGAACCCCGATTGCGTGGTGTACAACCAGATGTTCGCCAACGTCGACGATCTGGTCCGCATTCTCGAGGCGGGCATCAATGTCGTCACCACGTCGGAGTTCATCACCGGCCATCGACTCGGCGACGGGCGTGAACGCATCCTCCGGGCGTGCGAACGCGGTGGGTCGACGATCTTCGGCAGCGGCCTGAACCCCGGCTTCATCGAACTCTTTGGGATCGTTTCCGCGGGACTCTCGGACAGGATCGACCGAGTGTGCATCGTGGAATCCTTTGACACGACGATCTACAACTCGCCGGATACCGAGAAGATCATGGGGTTCGGATACCCGATCGACTCCCCGGACCTGCCGGCGGTGACCGAGGAGGGGTCGGGGATCTTCCGCGAAGCCGTCCTCATAGTCGCCGACGCGCTGGGCGTTGAGCTCGACGAGATTCGTTGCGAGGCTGAGTACGCCCAAGCCACCGAGGACGTCTACCTTCCCGGGGACTGGGTCATCGCCAAGGGTTGTGTGGCGGGAATTGACGTGAGCTGGAAGGGCTTCGTCGGTGAGCGTGACGTTGTCGAGGTACGGGGGGTGTGGACCAAGGGTCAATCGCTGGAGCCCATCTGGACGATGGGCTTCGGCTACAACATCACTGTGGAAGGCCGGCCGACGATCAAGACCACCCTGGCGTTCGAGCCGCCCGCAGATTTCGTCGCAGAGTCGATCGAGGAATACATCCTGCTCGGTCTGACCATCACAGCCGTGCCGGCCATCACCGCGATACCGGCCGTCGTCGCCGCGCCACCCGGCATAGCGACCTATAACGATCTGCCACTACTACTTCCGCGTGGAGTCACCAATGCCTGAACCGATACATCGAGTCATCCGGCTGGTGGGCAGGTGACCGAACAGCGAGAGACGCAGCTTCATCACGTAGTGTTCGCCGTCGCGCCGGAACGGCAAGCTGCCGTGGCGCAGATGTTCGCCGAACTCGGCTTCAGCTTCGAGAACACCGAGCTGACTGAGCTCGGTTTGACAATATATTTGGATTGGAACGGCGGTGTCGAACTGATCAGCGCGATCCCCGGTGCAACCGCCGACGTGGCGGCATCCGTTGGTGAATTCGTGAAGCGCAACGGCGACGGCGTGTACACCGTGGTGCTCCGCGTTCCTGGGGCGTCCGACGCCGAAGCCGTCACGGAACGCTACGGCTCGAAAATCCGCTTCCGGCAGAGCATCTCCGGCGAGGGTTCGTATCTCGACGAAATCGACCTATCGGTACTCGGCCTTCCGCTGACCTTGCTGTCGACGAATATCCCGTGACGTCGTGACTGTTGACGCGGCCAGGCCGAGTGTTTTCGACGCCGGACTACCCACGCTGAGTTATGACCTGACCGACACCCCACAGCAGATCTACCCGCAGTTTCGAGCAGCCCAGCAAAAGGCCCCGATCGCATTGGGACCCATTGGCCCCGAAGTACTCTCGTATGAACTTGCTCGGACGGTGCTTCGCGATCCACGGTTCGTCATCCCTCCCGGAATTCATCTGTCCGCCCACGGGATCACGTCGGGTCCGCTATGGGACCGAGTCACCCGCAGCATCCTGAACATGGAAGGCGACGAACACCGCCGACTGCGCAGCCTCGTGTCCAAAGCCTTCACGCCGCGGGCGACGGCGGGCCTGGACGACACGATCCACGCCGTCGTCAACGAGCTCATTGATCGTGTCGCAGACTCGGGGCGCTGCGAATTCGTCGCGGACATCGCACGGCCGTATCCCATTCCGATCATCTGTGCGTTGCTCGGTGCACCTCGTGAGGATTGGCAACAGTTCTCACGGTGGGCCGAGGACATCTTCAAGATCGTGAGCTTCGACTGCGACCTCACCGAGGAAGAGCCCGTCATCCTCAAGGCGTGGGGCGAGTTCGACGACTACATCGACGACATGGTCGTGTATCGGCGCCGACACCTGACCGAAGATCTGCTGTCTGAGCTGATCGGCATCGAAGATGCGGGTGACCGCCTCGATGCAGGCGAGTTGCGCATGTTGGCGTTCAGCATCTTGGTGGCCGGCACCGATACCACGCGCAGCCAGTTGGCGGCATCCATGCAGGTGCTCTGTGATCACCCCGATCAGTTGGCGCTGCTGCGCGACCAACCCGAACTGGCGATGCGTGCCGTCGAGGAGACCATGCGGCATTCGCCGTCGATGTGCAGCACCGTGCGCAGCGTCACCGACGACGTGACGATCGACGACTACACCTTCCCCGCAGGCACTTTCATCTTGGTGAACACCTACGCGGCGAATCGCGATTGCGCCGTCTACGACGATCCGACACGCTTTGACATCGCCCGCGAAGATCCACCACCCATCCTGACGTTCGGCGGAGGTGTGCATTACTGCCTCGGCGCCAACCTGGCGCGACGCGAACTCGCCGAAGCGCTCAAAATCCTGGCCCGCCGCTTGCCGAATCCACGGCGCATCGGATCGCCGCCATGGAAGCCGTTACTCGGCATGAGCGGGCCCACCAGCTTGCCAATGCAGTTTGGCTGATGCGTTAGAAAGTCGACGCGCGCGTAACCGCTGCCGGCAATGTTCCGCCCCACGCCCACAGGCCCCCATGGAATGATGCGCGATATGTTCGACCGCTTCATTCTCGCTGCGACGGCTGTCGCGATAGCCGCTGCAGGCTTGACGTCACCCGCGCATGCGGACCCAGAGTGCCCGGCCGGCGGCTGTCCACATGGCCCGGCCAACAGCCCGTCCTACAAGGACGGCTACAAGACCGAACACGACTATTTCTCGATTCCGCAGAATCACCAGTACCTCAAGAGCGAGATGCAGAACGGCTACACCGCTGCGAGTGCCTGCCAAGCGGAGATCACCGGCGGCGCGCCACCACCGAACCCGGCTGACTGGATCAGCGGCTGCACCGACGCCCTACACGACCTGGGATTCAAGCCATAGCCACCCGGGTACTGATCGGCGCCGCCGAGTTGACCGACCTCATCGACACCGGCCAGCCCGTGACGATCCTCGACGTCCGCTGGCGGCTCGACGAGCCCAATGGGCGTGCGTCGTACCTGCAAGGCCACCTCCCGGGCGCGGTGTACGTCTCGCTCGAAGACGAGCTCAGCGACCACAGCATCACCGGTCGGGGGCGGCATCCGCTGCCCTCGGGACGCAGCGTAGAGGCCTCGGCACGCCGGTGGGGCCTCCGCCAAGGCGTGCCGACCGTCGTCTATGACGACTGGAATCGAGCCGGTTCGGCGCGGGCCTGGTGGGTACTGACGACTGCTGGCCTCGCCGACGTGCGCATCCTGGACGGCGGCCTGGCCACGTGGCGGTCTGCCGGGGGCAGCCTGACCACCGACCCGGTCACGCCGCCGCCGGGCGATGCGACCGTGCTGCACGAGGATCTCTACCACGGAGCGCTGCCGACCCTGACTGCGCAGCAGGTCGACAACTTCGCGCTGCTCGACGCGCGCGCACCCGAACGCTTCCGCGGTGACGTCGAGCCGATCGATCCTGTTGCCGGACACATCCCCGGCGCGAAAAACCTGCCCAGTAGCACTGTGCTCGCCGGTGACGGCACATTTTTGACGCCCGACGCACTGGCCATACTGCTCGTCGAGCGTGGGATTGATGGCGGCGGCCGACTGGCTGCGTACTGCGGCTCCGGCGTCACGGCCGCCATTATGGTCGCGGCGCTCGCCGCGATGGGTTACCAGGCAGCGCTGTTTCCCGGCTCGTGGTCGGAATGGAGTTCCGATCCCGCCAACCCCGTTGCCCGAGGAAACGATTAGTCCGAATCCACGGAATGAGGTTTGTCGGTCGCATTCGACGGCAATGCGCTAAAAGAGGGGGACAAGTCGGTCGACCGACGCGTTCTCTTAGGTCTCGTCGGTTCAGCCGAGAGCTGGCGGGGCCGTCCCTAATCCAGCAAACGGTGTGTCACTCTCTTAGTTGTAGTAACGTACGGCTATGGACACTGGCGTGTGGATTCTCGGCGGCTACCAAAGCGACTTCGCCCGTAATCTCACCAAAGAAGGCCATGACTTCGCGGATCTGACTCGCGAGATCGTCGATGCCACCCTGACCGCGGCAAAGATCGACGCCGGCGACATCGACGTGGTTCACGTCGCCAATGCATTCGGCGAGATGTTCGCCGAGCAGGGTCACCTCGGCGCCATGCCGGCAACCGTGTGCGACGGACTGTGGGACACCCCGGCGTCGCGGCACGAGGCAGCCTGTGCGTCGGGAAGCGTGGCCGCGCTGGCAGCGATGGCCGACCTGCGGGCCGGCAACTACGACACCGCGTTGGTTCTCGGCGTCGAACTCGAGAAGACCGTCCACGGCGAAACCGCGGCGCGTCATCTCGGCGCCGCGGCCTGGACTGGACACGAAGGGGCAGCTGCGAAATATCTCTGGCCGTCGATGTTCGCCACCGTCGCCGACGAGTATGACCGCCGCTACGGACTGGACGAAACCCATCTGCGGGCGATCGCGCAGGTGAACTTCGGCAACGCACGCCGCAACCCCAACGCGCAGACCAGAGAATGGACGGTGCCCGATCCGATCGCCGACGACGACGCGAGCAATCCGCTGATCGAAGGCCGGCTGCGCCGATTCGACTGCAGCCAGATGACCGACGGCGGAGCGGGAGTCGTCCTGGTCACCGACAAATACCTCCGCGATCATCCGGAGGCTCGGCCGGTCGCGCGAATCGCAGGCTGGGGGCATCGCACCGTCGGACTGGGCCTGCAACAGAAACTCGTCCGCGCGGCCACTGGGGAGTCGGCCCCGTACGTCATGCCGCATGTGCGGGCAGCCGCGCTTGACGCGCTGCGACGCGCACAGGCGACCCTCGACGATGTGCACGGGATCGAGGTACACGACTGCTTTACTCCCAGTGAGTATTTGGCGATCGACCACATTGGCCTGACCGGGCCGGGTGAATCGTGGAAGGCCATCGAAAACGGCGAAATCGAGATCGGCGGACGGCTGCCGGTCAATCCCAGCGGCGGGCTGATCGGCGGTGGCCACCCGGTCGGCGCGTCGGGAATTCGGATGCTCGTCGACGCGGCAAAGCAGGTCAGCGGCGCGGCCGGTGACTATCAGGTCGAGGGCGCGAAAACCTTTGGCACGCTGAACTTCGGTGGCAGCACCGCCACCACGGTCAGTTTCGTCGTCCGCGCAACCGAAGGATCGTGAGATGGACGTCGAAATCGTCGGCAAATTCCTGTCGACGCTGCCCGAAGACGACGAACACCCGTACCGAACCGGACCGTGGCGGCCGCAGACCAGCGAGTGGGACGCCGACGACCTGATCGCCGTCGAGGGCGAAATCCCGCGCGATCTCGACGGTGTCTACCTGCGCAACACCGAGAATCCACTGCACCCATCGATGAAGACCTACCACCCGTTCGACGGCGACGGCATGCTGCACGTCGTTGGATTCCGTGATGGAAAAGCGTTCTACCGCAACCGCTTTGTCCGAACCGACGGCTTCCTTGCCGAGAACGAGGCCGGCGAGCCGCTGTGGCCGGGCCTGGCCGAGCCGGTGCAGCTGGCCAAGCGCGACGAGGGCTGGGGTGCTCGCACCCGGATGAAGGACGCGTCGAGCACCGACGTCATCGTCCACCGTGGTGTCGCGCTGACCAGCTTCTACCAGTGCGGCGACCTGTACCGGGTCGACCCCTTCTCTGCGGACACGCTGGGCAAGGAGACCTGGAACGGCCAGTTTCCTTCTCAGTGGGGAGTATCCGCGCATCCGAAGGTCGATCCCAAATCCGGTGAGCTGCTGTTTTTCAACTACAGCAAGCAGGCGCCCTATATGCACTACGGCGTCGTCGACGAAAGCAATGATCTGGCGCACTACGTCGAGGTTCCGCTGCCCGGCCCCAGGCTGCCGCACGACATGGCCTACACCGAGAACTACGTCATCCTCAACGATTTCCCGCTGTTCTGGGATCCCGACCTGCTCACGCACGATGTGCACTTGCCGCGGTTCTATCCCGACATGCCGTCACGCTTCGCGGTGCTGCCACGCCGCGGCGGCACCGGCGACATCCGCTGGTTCGAGGCCGATCCGACCTTCGTGCTGCACTTCACCAACGCCTACGAAGATGGCGACGAGATTGTGCTCGACGGATTCTACGAAGGCGCACCTCAGCCACTTGACACCGGTGGCACGCTTGACGCCCTAGGAGCAAAGTGGGACAAGCTCTTCCGCTTCCTGGCGCTGGATCGTCTGCAGGCCCGGCTGCACCGGTGGCGGTTCAATCTGGTCACCGGCGAAGTCAAAGAAGAGCAATTGTCGGAGTCCATCACCGAATTCGGGACAATCAACCCGGCCTACGCCGCCGGCAGCTACCGCTACACCTATGCTGCCACCGGCAAGCCGGGCTGGTTCCTATTCGACGGGCTGGTCAAGCACGACCTGCGCACCGGAGGCGAACAGCACTATCAGTTCGCCAACGGGGTCTTCGGAAGTGAGGCCGCGATGGCACCGCGGCTGGATTCCTCCGGCGAAGACGACGGCTACCTGATCACGCTGACCACCGACATGGACGCCGACGCATCCTACTGCGTGATCTTCGACGCCGCCCGGTTCAGCGACGGGCCGGTATGCAAAATTGCTCTGCCGGAACGAATTTCCAGCGGTACCCACGCCACCTGGGCGCCCGGTGCGCAGTTGCGCCGTTGGCATGACGCCGACTCCCCTGCCGGCGCGATCGGACTCTGAATGCCGCCGGCGACGCCCACGCTGCTGAGCCCGGGCGGCACCAACGCGGTCGGCCGGATCCTCGGTCTGCTCGGTGACGAGTGGACGCTGCTGATCATTCAGCAGGCGTTGCTGGGCGCAACCCGCTACGGCGAATTCATGGCGCGGCTGCCGATATCAAATTCGGTGCTGGCTAGCCGCTTGCGCGCGCTCACGGATAACGAGTTGCTGGTCCGCACGGTCTATCAGACCCTGCCGGTGCGCGCCGAGTATCTGATCACCGCACGCGGACGGGCCTTCTGGCCGGTGCTGTTGTCGATCTGGGAGTGGGAACGACGGTGGGTGCGCGATCGTATCGACCGGCTTCCGGAAATGCATCACACATTGTGCGACAACGACTTCGCGCCGACCTTGACCTGCCAATCGTGCGGTGAGGCGGTGACCGAGAAGGAGGTGGCGGCGCGCTGGGGCCCGAGTGGTTCGTGGTCGCGTTCGGTACCCGAGGCGGTCACCCGTCGCCGGTCGGCAGCCGATGGTGCGCGCGGTCAGGCCGGTTTGTTCCCCGAGACGATGAGCGTGTTCGGAAACCGTTGGGCGGCTGCCCTGTTGGTGTGTGCCTTCCTCGGAACCACCCGCTTCACCGATTTTCAGACCCAGCTCGGAGCGACGCCGTCGCTGCTGACTCAACGGTTGCAGACCTTCTGCGCCAACGGTGTGCTGTGTGTATCGCGACAGGCCGGGCCGGCGCGCGACCGCTACCAGCTCACCGAGAAAGGGCGGGCGTTCTTCCCGGTGATCATCGCCGCGTTGCAGTGCGGGCAGCATTGGTTTCACGCGCCGGAGGGCCCGGCGGTGGCGATCACCCATCTCGGCTGCGGCAAGCCGTTCGTCGGGCAACTGACCTGCGACCAATGCGCCCAGCCACTGAAGGGTGCACACGTCAGCGTCAATTAGCGATGGCCCCGTAGCGAGGACGCCAACGCCCACATCGAACACAGCATCGCAGCGGACGCCGCAACGCCACCGACGTACAAGCCGTAGGCCGCCGATACCGGCGGCTTGACGTTCACATGGTAGTACCGGACCATCAGCGCGACGACGACCAGCGAGATCAGCAGCGCCGCAACCGATGCCGTCTTCACCGACAACCCTCTGCCGATCATTGCGCCCCCCACCAGCAGGGCCGAAGACAGCAACACGATCAGCTGTCCCGGCCCGAACCCGTGCGGTAGATGCAGGCTGCCGATGCTGCCGCCGATCGCGTTGGCCCAGCCGCCGCCGTTGATACCCGTGGTCAGCCATGGCAGCCACGCGCTCACCCATACGATCGCGGCACACAGCGCCACCATCCAGCCGGGGCGTATGCGGGGCATAGTGCGACAGTAGCGGCTCGCGGCCATGGGGCGTTGCGATCCGGCCCCGCGACCACACCAGCCTCCGGTGGGTTGACTGTCCGTGGGGCACGGCTATCAGCGACAAATACCCTGCGTGCCTTAGTTTGTCGCTGTTAGGCGGGCAAACTATCAACTGGTCAGCTCCAGAGGCACGTGTGTCAGGCCGGCGCGAAGACCGTGACGAACCTACGCAGCGATTCGCGGATATCGCTCTTCAACGCCGCGGCGACCATCATGCCGATGGGGCCGAATAACGCGGGGCCCCCGAGGTGCACGTCGAGGCTGACCACCGAGTTGTCACCCTTGGGTTTGACCTTGGCGATCAACTTGACCTTGACCCCGCCGACGCCGATACCGTCGAGAGTCATCGACTCCGGCGGTTTGTAGTTCACGATCGTCCACGTGAGGCGGTTGGGCATACCCTTGACCTCGACGATCGACTCGATCACCGTGCCCTTGTCCAACTGCTCGGGCAGCTTGCTGCGCCACACCCGGTGGATGGTCAGCCACTCCTTATAGCGGGAGAGGTTTGACGCGTCCTCCCACGCCTTCTCGGGCGGCAGCGGTACGTCGATGGATACCGAAAGCTTTGCCATGGTTGACTTCTACTGGCCTTCCTTCTTGCCGTCTGTCTGTCGCCACCACGGCTCGAATTCCGCAGTCGCCGTGGGGTCGACACGTCCACCCGGTTTCGGCACCGCCACTGCGACGTTCGCGGCGCCCGCCGCCGCCAACAGCCGCTCGATCGGCTCGGCCCACGGATGCGGCGCCAATCGGAACGTGCACCAGTGGATCGGCACCAAGAGTCCGCCGTTGACGTCGATGTGCGCCTGCACCGCGTCCTCGGGGTTCATGTGAATGTCGGGCCAGACCTTGTTGTACGCGCCGATCGGCATCAGCGTCACGTCGAAAGGTCCATGCTCTTCACCGATTTCGGCGAAGCTCTTGGTGTAGCCGGTGTCGCCGCCGAAGTAGGCCCGGTGCGCCGGACCGATAATCGCCCATGACGCCCACAGGGTTGTGTTCCGGTTGAGGAACCGGCCGGAGAAGTGCCGGGCCGGTGTGCAGACCAAGGTGAGCTCATCGATCTTCGCGTGCTCATTCCAGTCGAGTTCGATGATGCGCTCGTCGGGAATGCCCCACTCCCGCAGGTGCGCACCGACGCCGAGGGGAACCACGAACGGGGCCCACTGGCTTCGCGCCAGCGCGATGATCGTGTCGATGTCGAGGTGATCGTAATGGTCGTGGCTGACGACGATCGCGTCCAGCGCCGGCAGCGCGTCCAATGGCACCGGTGGCGGATGCATGCGCCCCGGCCCGATGACGTCCGACGGCGAGCAGCGTTCGCTCCAGACCGGGTCGGTGAGCACGCGGTACCCGTCGATTTCCAGCAGGGCCGTCGAATGACCGAACCAGCTCACCGCGATTCGGCCCGCGGGGGCCTCGAAGGCACGGGGCTCGGGTGTGTCCAACGGGATCTCCGTCGGTGGTCGAGCTTCACCGCGGCCAGTGATCAACTTCCACAAAATGTTTCGCTGTTCTTCGGTGTCGATATTGAGCGAGGCCGGTTCCAGGTTGACGAACACACCGTCGTGGAAGTTCGGTGAGCGATCGGCGACGGCGTGGATGTCAGCCGGTTTCGCTCCGAGCGCGGCCGGTGCGCCATGGAGGGCGCGTAACAGCCACCCGCCCGTTGCGAGCGAGACTGTGCCTGCTGCCAGTCGCAGCGCTGCGCGCAACATCCGTTTACGCCCCCTGGAATTTCGGCGGTCGCTTCTCCACCCGTGCGACCTGCGCTTCGATGACGTCTTGGCTACCCCACGCTTTGTCGAACAGCTCTTTCTGCACCGGCGACGGCTCTTCGATGGAGCCGTCGTCGTTGAGCACCCGCTTGGCGTGCTGCAGCGCCAGCGG
>DASXJI010000257.1:0-9182 GCA_036497495.1 Mycobacterium sp. | reverse complement strand
GCCGGGGCCGCCGGGTCGCGCACCACCGGGACGCGGCGGGCCACCGGGACGCGGCGGGCGACCTGGCCCACCGGCACCGGCCGGACGCGGCGGCATGTTGCCGGGCGACGCACCACCGGGGCGCGGAGCACCCGGGCGTGGCGCCGGCGGACGCGGTATCGGCCGGTCCACCGGTTGCGCTGAGGAGAAGGGGTTGTTGCCGACGCGCGGCGTGCGTGCCGCCGGCTTCGGGGCCGCCGGACGCGGGCCCGGGGTCGGTCCCGGGCGAGCCGGAGCGTCCGTCGAGCCGGCCTGCGGCTGTTCGGGAGCCTCCGCCACCGGTGCGGGCGGCTCCGGCGGAGTAGGTGCCGGTGGCGCAACCGGCTTAGGCGCGGCGGGTCTTGCCGGCGCCGGGGCGGCATCCTTGACGGCGGCTTTGGCGCCGCCGGCGCCGTTGCCGGCCGCCTTTTCCGGTGCGGGTTTGCCGCCGCCGAACGACTCACGCAGTCGACGCGCGACCGGCGCTTCTACCGTCGACGATGCGGATTTAACGAATTCGCCCTGATCGCTCAGCCGGGCGAGTACTTCCTTGCTGGTAACACCGAGTTCCTTAGCCAACTCGTGTACGCGGGCCTTGCCTGCCACTACATCTCCTGTCTATGAGGCGACAGCGGTAGTAGGCCGCGCCTCGGGTTTAGCTATGACGCATGGTCATCGGGACTTCACGGTGTGCTCATGTTCGTTGCTGCCTGTTCTGTTGACTGGATAGTCGAGCGCATCGAAAGCTCGATGTGCTCGATCACCGCTGACGTATCCGGTGCGCCGGCGATGCGCAACGCTCGAGCAAAAGCTCGCCGCCGGATTGCTTCTTTGACGCACTGTGGAACGGGATGCAGCCATGCACCCCGCCCCGGCAGAGTACCCGCTGGGTCAACGGTCACGGCGCATTTACCGTTCCCGGCCGACACAGCAACCACTCGGAGCAGTTCGACGGCCAACTCTCGCTTTCGGCACCCGACACATGTCCGCACCGGTCCTTCGGTACGTCGATGCGCCGAGGCCGAAGTCTCGCGCTGGATCACGGCTTAGTTTACCTGCACCCAACCAGTGGTCAGAACCGCCCGCACGGCCGCGGTCCGCGTTGTCGACGCGTCAGTGATCGTGCGCCAGTCCGCGGGTTGCATCATGCTCGGGATGGTCGGCCTCCTGGTCGGGCGAATCCCCGCGGATGTCGATCCGCCATCCAGTGAGCCGGGCGGCCAGCCGCGCGTTCTGGCCTTCCTTTCCGATGGCCAGCGAAAGCTGGAAGTCGGGCACCACGACGCGGGCGGCCCGGGCGTTCTCATCAATCACGGTCACCGAGACGACCTTGGCCGGCGACAACGCGTTGGCGACGAAGCGCGCCGGGTCCTCGTCGAAGTCGATGATGTCGATCTTCTCTCCCGACAGCTCGCTCATTACGTTGCGGACCCGCTGACCCATCGGCCCGATGCAGGCGCCCTTGGCATTCAGACCAGGAACGCGAGACGCGACGGCGATCTTCGAACGATGACCGGCTTCGCGTGCCACCGCCACGATCTCCACCGAGCCTTCAGCGATCTCGGGGACTTCCAGCGAGAAGAGCTTTCGTACCAGGTTGGGGTGGGTGCGCGACAACGTGATCACCGGCTCGCGCGCGCCACGGCTGACACCCACCACGTAGCAGCGCACTCGGTCGCCGTGTTCGTATGCCTCACCCGGAACCTGTTCAGCCGCGGGGATCACCCCTTCGGACCCTTTGGTCTCGCTGCCCATCCGAACGACAATCAGACCACGCGAATTGGCCCGGCTGTCGCGTTGGATCACGCCGGCGACGATCTCGCCCTCATGGGTGGAGAACTCGCCGTAGGTCCGCTCGTTCTCGGCGTCCCGGAGCCGCTGCAACATCACCTGTCGTGCGGTCGTGGCGGCGATGCGGCCGAAACCCTCCGGGGTGTCCTCCCATTCGTTGAGCACGTTGCCGTCTTCGTCGAGCTCGCGAGCCAGCACGCGGACCGAACCCGATTTGCGGTCGATGTCGATGTGCGCATCGGGCTGATGGCCCTCGGTGTGCCGATATGCGCTCAGCACCGCGGCCTTGACGTCCTCGAGCAAATCGTCAAACGAGATGCCTCGCTCCACCACTATCGCGTGCAGAGCGGCCATGTCGATATTCATCTTGGGCCCTCCGTCTCCGCGGTTCGATCGCCCGTCGCCAGCTCCATCTCCCGCTGTGAAGGAGTCGAAAATTCCACCTGGACGACAGCTTTCGAGATGCCGCCGAGCGAGATCGGCCGCACTGCCCAGTCGCGGGCGCGGGGGTCGCGAACCACCAGGCTCAGCGTGCCGTCGTGCAACTCGCCGACTCGACCGGTGACCTGCGTCCCGTCTGCCATGGCCAACTCGACCTTGCGGCCCCGCGCGCGACGAAAGTGCTTGTCGCTGGTCAGCGGGCGATCGACCCCCGGTGAGGTCACTTCCAAGACGTAGCTGCCGTCGAGGTGGGGCGCCGCGTCCAGCAGGCTCGACGCCGAGCGAGAGAGCACCGCGATGGTGTCCAGATCGAGTGCGGTGTCGCCATCGGCGATCACGGTTATTCGCGGCGGCTGCGCCCGCGAATCGATGACGACGTCCTCAATTTCGTAACCTGCGCGCGCGAACTCAACATCGAGCAGCTCGATCAACTGCGTCTGCGACGGTAGCCCGGTGGTCACGGCGAGCTCCTCATCTTGAGTTGTCCGGTCAGGCAGCCCTGCGGCGCGCGCGATCAGCACGCCCGAGGAGCCAGCAATCAACGATACGCCAGGAATCCGTTGTAAGACGTGATCGCGGCGAGTTCACCTGGCGTTACAGGCGGCCGTCCCGGCAATGGCAGGATGTTGCTGTGCTGCGCCCAGAGCCTGGTTTCGATCCGATCGTGAGCAGGCGACGTGTCTTGGTGGGCGGCGCGGCGCTGGCGGTGCTCGGGATGGCGGTGCCCGGGTGTAGTTCACCGCCCCCGCCGCCGCCGGCCGTCGACGAACTCGAAGCACAGTTGACACTGGCCCGGAGTGACAGCGAACTGGCCACCGCGGCGGCAGTGGGCGCGCCGCAGCCGGTGAACGCCGCGCTGACAGAGGTCGCCGCCGAGCGCACCAAACACGCGCAGGCGCTGACGACCGAAATCGCGCGCCTGGCGGTCAACCCGACGTCAACGTCTCACGAAACGACCACGCCGGCCACCACCACGTCAGCGGCCGCGGCTCCCCCGCCGCCGCTGGCCGACGTGGTCCGGTCGTTGCGCGCGTCGGCGGACAGCGCCCGGCAGCTGGCCGGAACCTCGTCGGGTTATCGCGCCGGCCTGCTCGGCTCGATCGCCGCCTCCTGCACCGCGTCCTACAGTGTCGCGCTGGCCCTGGGAGCCGCGTCGTCGTGACCTCCGCTGAACCGTCACCGGCCGCCACGCCGTACGACACCGCGCTGTGCGCTGCGCTGAGCAACGAGCATGCGGTGATCTACGGCTACGGCATTGTGTCTGCGCACTGCGCACCCGAGGTGAACGCCCTGGTGTCGTCCGCGTTGAATCAGCACCGGCACCGGCGCGACCAGGTCATCGCGACGCTGACCGGCCGCTCGGTAACTGCTCCGGTGGCCGCCGCGGGTTACCAACTACCGGTGCCGGTCAGCAATCCCGGCGATGCGCTGCGACTGGCCGCGCGCATGGAGAAGGACAGCGAAGCAACCTGGCGTGCTGTCATCGAGCAGGCTCAGAGCGACCAGGACCGCACGTTCGCCGTGACGGCGCTGACCCAGAGCGCGGTGCTGGCCGCGAAATGGAAGCAGGCGCAAGGAGATTGGCCGATCACCACGGCCTTCCCCGGCGCCGACTAGCCGGCCACCGCCGCGGTGATGTCGGTGGCCAGTCCGGCGCCGGCCGTCAGCTCCCGGGTCTCGCCGCTGAATCTGCTGCGCAGCTCGACTTTTCCGTCTGCCCAGCCACGGCCCACTACGACGATCCACGGCACGCCGAGCAGCTCGGCGTCCTTGAACTTCACCCCCGGTGATGCCTGCCGGTCGTCGAGCAACACCTCGATGCCCAGCCGATCCAGATCGGTCGCCAAGGCGGTGGCCCCCGCCCGCACTTCGGCGTCCTTGTTGGCGATCACCAGGTGCACATCGAACGGCGAAACCTCGGACGGCCAGCGCAGTCCCAGCTCGTCGTGGTGCTGCTCGGCGATCACCGCGACGAGCCGCGACACCCCGAGGCCGTAGGAGCCCATGGTCAGCCGCACCGGCTTGCCGTCCTCGCCCAGCACGTCGACGGTGAAGGCGTCGGTGTACTTGCGACCGAGCTGGAAGATGTGGCCGACCTCGATGCCGCGCGCCGACACCAGGGGCCCGGCGCCGTCGGGCGACGGATCGCCGTCGCGCACCTCGGCGGCCTCGATGGTGCCGTCGGCGGTGAAATCGCGGCCGGCGACCAAACCGACGACGTGCTGCCCGAGCTCGTCGGCGCCGGTGATCCAGCTGGTACCGTCCACCACCCGGGGGTCGACCAGATAGCGAACATCGTTGTCGCGCAATGCCTTCGGGCCAATGTAACCCTTCACCAGGAAGGGATATTTGGCGAAGTCGGCGTCGTCGAGCAACGCGTACTCGGCAGGGTCGAGCGCCGCGCCCAGCCGTTTGTCGTCGACCTCGCGGTCACCGGGCACCCCGATTGCCAGTAGCTCCCAGTCCCCGCCCGGCTGGCGCACCTTGAGTAGAACGTTCTTCAGGGTGTCGGCCGCGGTGACGTCGCGGCCCAGGTCGGCCTGGTTGGCCCAGTCCACCATGGTGGCGATCGTCGGGGTGTCGCCGGTGTCGTGGACCACCGCGTCGGGTAGCCCGTCGATGGGCCGTGCCTCAGGGCGGGCGGTGACGACGGCCTCGACGTTAGCGGCGTAGCCGGACTCCAGGCACCGCACGAAAGTGTCCTCACCGACCGGGCTCTCGGCCAAGAACTCTTCGGAGGCGCTGCCGCCCATCGCCCCCGACACCGCCGACACAATGACGTAACGCACCTGGAGCCGCTCGAAGATCCGCTGATAGGCCTCCCGATGCGCGTGATAGGCCGCCTTGAGCCCGGCGTCGTCGATGTCGAAGGAGTAGGAGTCCTTCATGACGAACTCGCGCACTCGCAGGATGCCGGCCCGGGGCCGCGCCTCGTCCCGGTACTTGATCTGGATCTGGTAGAGCACCAGCGGAAGATCCTTGTAGGAGCTGTACTCCCCCTTCACGGTCAGCGCGAAGAGTTCTTCGTGGGTCGGGGCCAATAGATAGTCGTTGCCGCGGCGGTCTTGCAGCCGAAAAATGCCGTCGCCGTACTCGGTCCACCGGTTCGTCGTCTCGTACGGTGCCCGTGGCAGCAGCGCCGGGAACAGGATCTCCTGGCCGCCGATCGTGTTCATCTCCTCGCGCACGACCCGTTCGATCTTGCGCAGCACCCGCAATCCGAGTGGCAGCCAGCTGTAGAGGCCAGGCGCGATCGGTCGCACGTAGCCGGCACGGATCAGCAGCTGGTGGCTGGCGACTTCGGCGTCGGCGGGGGCGTCGCGCAGTGTGCGCAAGAACAGCTCGGACATCCGGGTGATCACAGCGCGCAAGCCTAACGGTGATGAGCGACCGCCAAGCTGGGGGCACCTCCCGCCTGCCGCGACAGCGTGGCTGTGGTCAGCGGTCGTCGGCCGTCGCCGCGGGGGTGGTCTGGCGATCGGTCACGGTGCGACGGGCCACACGCCACAGGCTGAGCGGAAGCAACACCGCCACGGCGGCTGGCAGCACCCACCACAATGGCATCGCGGTGGCGCTCAGGCCATAGGTGAGCGCGAGCGCGGCGATCACCCCGACCGCGACAGTCCAGTCGTCACCGACCACGAAGTCATACCAGAAACCGACGAATGCCGAGGTGCGGCGTTTCACGCGGGGACCTTCTGCACACCGCCCAATGACCGCGCAATCGGCTGTCCCGCGATGCGGCGCAACACGGCGACGAGCGCCAGGGCGAAGCCCGTCATGACGGGCGCCAGGACCAAGAGTGCAGCGTCCTCGCCAGGCCATTGTGCGCCGGCCCCCTCGGCTCCCCAGAACACACCAAACGAGGTCAGCATGATTCCGACGGCAAACTTCATCGTATTCTCCGGAACGCGGCTCAGCGGTGCGCGGACCGCAACCCCAGCGATGGTGACGACCAGCACCGCGATCACGGCGGCGACCGCGGCTAGCGGAATGTCGCGTTGGTTGGCCCCAGAGGTCAAGACGATGAAAGCGACTTCCAGACCTTCAAGCACAACACCTTTGAAGGACAAGCTGAACGAGTACCAGTCCCCGACGATGGCACTCCGGCATGCCGGCGCGGCGTTGGCCGCCGCGAGCTCGATGGCGTAGCAGGCGTCCTCGTCGTGCAATGCCCTAAGCCCGCAGGCACGCAGGACGGCCTTTCGCAGCCACTGCAAGCCGAAGATGACTAGCAGCCCGCCGACAACCAGCCGCAATGCGCTCATTGGCAGCACGGTCAACGCCGGTCCGAGGACCGCCACAACGACTGCCAACAGCACGATGCCGGACACCACGCCGCTGATCGCGGAGCGCCAGTCGCGACTGGTCCCTGCGGCCAGCACAATGGTTAATGCCTCGATCGCCTCCACAACACAGGCCAGGAACACCGCAAGAAACAACGCTCCGCTGCTTATCACCCGATGTCCTCAGTCGCGGTGATTGGCCGCCGTCGTTACGGCCGCAGCAACAGTGGCAGCTGTAGACGAAATCAACGGAAACTTGGGATGTCTTCGGTGCAGCTTCCGAAATACGAACTAGAGCTCGCCGGCGTCGATCGCGTCCTTGACTTCCTGCGCGTGAGCCACCTGCTCGGCGGTGTAGCCGATCAGCAGCGACACCCCGCCGACGATGACGGCGACGCCGGCCACCCACAGCAACCCGTAGGTGTAACCGTGGTCAAGCGCATTCAACTGAGCGGCGTTCATGTTCTTCACCGGGCCGTTGGTGCCACCCAGGTACAGCGTGCGCGACGTGATGACGGCCTGGATGACGGCGAGAACCACTGGGCCACCGAGGTTTTGCAGCATCAGCGCGATGGCCGAGGTCGGTCCGATCTGGTCGAAGCCGACGCCCGCGATCGCCGAGAGCGCCACCGGCACAACGATCATGCCGATACCGATACCTGCGATCACGACCGGCACGATCAGGTTCGGGAAGTACGGCATCTGGCCGTTGAACGTCGACCCGTAGATCATGGCGCCGACCACCAGCGCTCCACCGGCGATCACCACGACCCGCGGCTGGAACCGCGACACCAACTGCGACGACCCGCCCAGCCCGATGCCCATCGCAATCGCGAACGGGATGAAGCCGACACCCGCGCGCAGGGCGCTGTAGCCCATGATGTCCTGCACGTAGATGGCGACCAGCACGGTGACGGTGAACAACACGCCACCGGCCATGAAGATCGCGGCGAAGGTGGCCAGCCGGTTGCGGTCGAAGAACAAGTTGAACGGGACGACGGGGTTCTCGGCCGAGCGCTCCACGAAGGCGAACGCGACGAACGCGATGAGCCCCACCACGGCCGAACCGATCGTGGTGAACGAAATCCAGCCAGCTTCGGGTCCCGACGAGAAGGCGAACACCGCGGCGGTGCAGGCCAACGTCGCCAGCACAGCCCCGGCCGCGTCGAGCTTCATCCGTTCGCGGTTGGTTTCCCGCAGCGCGGTGCGGGCCAGGTAGATCATCACCAGCCCGATCGGCACATTCACCAAAAACGCCAGCCGCCAGGACACCTCAGTGAGCGCTCCACCGACTACCAGGCCCATCACCGAGCCGACACCGGTCATCGCCCCGAAGACCGCGGTGGCCGCGTTGCGCGCCGGCCCCTTGGCGAACGTGGTGGCAACCAGCGCGAAGCCGGTCGGCGATGCGATCGCGGCGCCCACACCTTGCAGCAGCCGCGCGATGACCAAGGTGACGTCATCCCAGGCGATGCCGCACAGCGCCGACGCGATGGTGAACAGTGAGACGCCGACGATGAAGGTCCGCTTGCGGCCGATGGTGTCGCCGAGGCGGCCACCCAGCAGCATCAGGCCGCCGAAGGTCAGCACGTATGCGGTGATGACCCAGCTGCGGCCGGCGTCAGACAGGCTCAGCTCGTTCTGGATCTTGGGAAGCGCGACGATCGCGATGGTGCCGTCCATGGTCGCCATCAGCTGCATACCGGCGATGGCGATGACCGCGGCGAAGAATCGGCGCGTCGGCAGCCACGTCGTGGAAGTCTTGGTCGGAGTCGACCCGGCGGTCTTTTCCGGGTGCGGTTGGGGCATGTGAACTGCTCGCTTCGAGGGTTCAGTCGTCCATTTTTGGACAGCCCGCTCTGCATCGTTGAGAGCCGTCATAAGAACTTACCCTACAGTAATCTTAGGGATCTTTTAAACGCCGAACGCGGCCACCGAACCGATAACGATGATCGCGGGAGGTCGAATACCCTCCGAACGGATCTTTTCCGGCGCGTCGGCCAGAGTGGCCCGCAAAGTATGCTCGGCCGCGGTCGTACCTTGTTGAACAACTACCACCGGTGTATCCGCAGCTCGGCCGCCCTTTAGTAGGACTTCCGCGAACAACTCGATGCGTTCGACCGCCATCAGCAAAACAATGGTTCCGGTCATTGCAGCTAATGCATCCCAATTCACTAACGATTCGGGATGATCGGGCGCGACGTGCCCGCTGACCACCACGAACTCGTGGTTGATCGCGCGGTGCGTGACCGGAACACCGGCCGACGCCGGCACCGCTATGGCACTGGTCACACCAGGAACGACCGTCACCGGGATACCGGCTTCGACGCAGGCCAGCAGCTCCTCGTAGCCGCGAGCGAACACGAACGGGTCTCCTCCTTTGAGCCGCACCACGAATTGGCCGGCGCGCGCCCGCTCGATCATCACGGCGTTGATGGCGTCTTGGGCCATCGCCCGTCCGTACGGGATCTTGGCGGCGTCGATCACCTCGACGTGCGGCGGCAGTTCGGCGAGAAGTTCCGGCGGGGCAAGCCGGTCGGCGACGACGACGTCGGCCTGCGCGAGCAGCCGCCGGCCCCGCACGGTGATCAGTTCCGGATCGCCGGGCCCGCCGCCGATCAGCGCCACCCCGCCGCGCACCACGTC
>DASXJI010000256.1:0-5666 GCA_036497495.1 Mycobacterium sp. | reverse complement strand
TGTTTGATATACGGGTGATCTGAGGCCGGGTCGACCACCCGGACGTGGGTTCGGTTGACCGACGAGGAGACCTCCGATGGACCAGTTCATGCCGTGCTTGATCCGTCACCATCGTGGGGCGGAGCTCGTCGCGATCACCCTGGGGCATCCGCTGCTGGATGACTATCTGGCCTTCGTTGCGGCGCGTGCCAGGACCAATACCTGGCTGGCGGTGGCGTCGGATTTGAAGATCTTCTTTGGTGTGGTTGCTAAGCAGCCAGCGCAGGTGAACGCTGCAGATGTCTTCGCGTTCTTGGCATCTCAACGTACTTCCCGCTGGGGCGAGCGGGTGGTGCGATTGGATGACGGCGAGCCAGGCCTGGCGGCGCGCACGATCGCCCGCCGGTTGTCGAGTGTGCGTGGCCTCTACGCCTACCTTGCGGCCCGGGGTGACACCAGCGTGAGCCGCAACCCGGTACCGACCAGCCTGGCCGCCCGCCGCCCCGGTGCTCGGCGCGGCAAGGGCGCGGTGCCGTTGATCCGCACCCCGCGTACGCTGCCGCGGGTGCTGGCGCCCAGCGAGGTCGACGCGCTGCGGGCGGCGCTGCGCACTCACCGCGACCGGGCCATGGTCGAGGCGATGCTGCTGGGTGGCCTGCGACGCTGCGAGGTGCTCGGCCTGCGCCTCGACGACGTCAACATCGGCGAGCGGCGGGTGTTCGTGTCCGAGGGCAAGGGCGGTCGGCAGCGCATGGTGCCGGTGTCGGCGCGGTTTTTCGCCTCGCTCGGGGACTATCTGGAGCACGAGCGGCCACCGGCGTCGAGTGATCGGTTGTTCGTGGTGTTGAAGGGACCGCGGCGCGGTGAGCCGTTGTCTGCGGCAGGTCTGGACGAGATCCTCGACGGTGCGCGCGGTCGCGCCGGGCTGACCCAGGCGACGTGCCATCAGCTGCGGCATACCTGTTTCACCCGGCTGCGGGAGGCCGGGATGGCATTGGAGGCCATCCAAGCCCAGGCCGGCCACGCCTCGATCGACTCCACCCGCATCTACCTGCACCTGGCCAACGACTGGTTGGAACGGGAGTACCTGCGAGCCGCCGAAGCGATCGAGGCGCAGGTCGTCGCGTCTGGCGAGGCGGCTCAGGCATGAACCGGTCACCAGCACATCGCCACGACATCGAGGAGCTCGTCGAGGCGTATCGGGCCGACCTCGTCGCGGCCGGGATGTTCGCCGGACACCCGGTGACCTCGGTGGCGCGCACGTTTCTCACCCGCGTTGGGGTGGCCGGCTGGTCTGCTTTGCCGCTGGCATCGCAGTGCGCATTGCCGTTGAAGGAGCGACGGGTGGTCGGTTGGCTGATCGTGACGGGCCGGCTGCGGCCCAGCCCCGACTATCTCGTGGCGTGCCGGCCCTACCTCGGCGAAGTCGCCGCCCATCATCACCGCAGGTTCCACGAACGGTTCACCGCGACCTCCGCCGAGCTCGGGTTTGACTCCATCGTGACCCGCCTGCAGTGGTCGGCGCTGGCCAAGGTGGCAGCGCTGGCCGGGCTGACTTCCCAGCGGCTGACCCAGCCGGTGATCGACGAGCAGCGAAAAGCGTTGACCGCCGCGATAACTCGTCACCGACCGGACAGTCATGGCACCAAGGCGCTTAGCGCGGCGCTGTTCGGTGCGCAGACCACTTTGTTCCACCTCGGCGTCCTTGACACCGCGCCCCGCAAAACAGCCCCAGACCGCTCGGCCGAGCGGGCCGCCCAGTGGGCTGCGATCCCGCCACGGCTGGCCACCACCCTCACCGGTTATATCGCCCAGACCCGGTTGTCGCTGCGGGCCTCGACGATGGTGCGCGTTGAGGGCGTGCTGCGCGAGTTCGCCGGCTGGCTGGCCGTGAATGCCCCCGAGGTGCTCTGCGTCGCCGACCTGCGTCGGGCACACATTGAGGCCTACAAGCTGCACCTGTCCACCCGGCCCTCGGCCCGCGGCGCCCGGTTGTCCAAGATCGGTCTCGCCGAACACTTTGGCACCCTGCGCACCTGCTTCGAGCGGCTCACCGAATGGGACGGCGACGACACCCCCGCCCGCGTGCTCATGTTCCCCGGCGATCTGCCGCTGCGTGACGACCCGCTGCCCCGCTTCCTCGACGACGCCGCGTTCACCAAGCTGCTGCAGGCCGCACGCGCCGCCGACGACCCGTTCGTGCGACTGTGCGTGGAGTTCCTGGCCCGCACAGGCCTGCGCAAGGGCGAATTCCTCGATCTCACAGTCGATTCCGTCGTGCAGATCGGCGCCGCGTACTGGTTGCACGTGCCGCTCGGGAAACTGCGCACCGACCGCTACATCCCCTTGCATCCCCAACTCAAGGATCTCCTCGACACCTGGATCGCCGCTAGACCCACCAGCCTGCGCAGCCGCTACCTGTTCGTCGAGTACGGCCAACGCATCGGCGAAGGCCGCGTCGATCGGGCAGTCGCCAAGGCCGCGAAAGCGGCTGGCATCGGTCATGTTTCGCCCCACCGCCTCAGGCATACTCTGGCGACCCAAGCGATCAACCGTGGCATGTCCCTCGAAGCGCTGGCCGCGTTGTTGGGGCACCGATCGATGCGGATGACCCTCGTTTATGCCCGAATCGCCGACCGCACCGTCGCCGACGAATACTTCTCCGTCAGCGAAAAGGTCGAAGCCCTCTACAACCAACCACGCGCACTGCCCGCCGAGGCCGAAGGCGCTGAAATGCGCAAGCTGCGTGTCGAGATGCACCGCCGGATGCTCGGCAACGGCTACTGCGCCCGGCCCGTCGGCCTGGACTGCCACTTCGAATCCATCTGCGAATCCTGCACTTTCTTCCAGACCACCATCGAATTCCGCCCGACCCTGCAGGCACAACGCGACGACGCCGCCGAAAAAGGACAACTCGGCCGTCAGAAAGTGTTCGACGGACTGCTCGCCCGACTCGATCAGACCGCCTCCTGACAAGACGCCCTTGACAAGATCACCCGCATAATGTCCAAGGACGGCCATGAGGGCTTGCAGACTCATCCCGGCATTGGCCAGTTCGGTGGCATAGGTATGCCGCAGTCGGTGTGGAGTTACCGCGAGCGTCTTCCCGCCGGGCCCGGTCAGTCCGGCTGCTGCGGCGGCGGCGCGTAGGCCCTCGCGGATCCGCCAGGCGCTGAGCCGGCGGCCGTGTTCGGCGAACAAGAAGTCGGTGGGCTTGCCGCTGCGAGGATGCAGGTGCGAACGCTGCGGACCGCGGTGTTGAGCCCAGGCATCGAGCGCGGCTACGGTGGCGGCGTCGAGCGGGACGGCACGTTCGGTGCCGAGCTTGCCCAGCGGGACACGCAGCCAGGTGCCGGTGGGCCCGTAGTCGACGACGCAGCCGAGTTCAAGGTCGAGGCACTCACCCAGGCGTAATCCCGTGCGGCGCAGCAGCAGGATCGCGGAGCGGGCGAACAGGTCGTCGAGGTTGCCGACCGCGGTTATCAGCGCGGTGTCGGTGTCAGGAGCCAGTGCGCGCGGCAGCGGCCGGGGCAGGCGCGGCACGTCACTGGCGAAGATGAGCCGACGCGAAGGCCGATCGGCCCATCCCCACAAGTTGATGTCATCGAGGAAGTTTCGGACGGTCAGCACGGTGCCGTGCACCACCGAGACGGAGACACGCTGGTCGCGCGCAACTCGGCCGCGCCAGGTGCGCGTGCGGTTCCAGGCCAGAAAGGCTTCGATGTGACGGCGTTCGAGCTCGGTGAGCGAGGTGATGTCGGGGAACTGGCCGGCGAGGAACTCGCCGAAGATGATGAGGTCGTTGACCAGCCCGTTCACCGAGGAGCGTGACAGCACCGCGGCGCGGGCGGCAACGTAGCCGATCATGGCGCGTCGGATGCCCGGAGCCGAGACGGCCGCGAGCCGCTGCTCTGTCGAGCCGCCAACAGGGCCGCGCTGCGGCGGCTGTGGGAGTTGGCCGCACTCGAACAGCAGCTGGCGCAGGCCGAACAGTCGTCCGCGCCACTGCTTGAGCGTGGTCGCCGACGCGCTGGTGACCTCTTCAAGCGCGGCGGCGAAACCATCGAGAGTCTCCGCGTCGATGCTGGCGATGGAGGTCTGCGACCAGGCGATGACCGCCGGCACGAACTGGTCGATGACGCTGCGCCCCCAGTAGTAGCTCCACTCCAGCCGCCGCGCGGTCGTCCAGAGGCGTTCGAACTCTTCCGGCCAGAGCTTGCGCGCAGTGGCGCTCAACCCGCCAAGCTCCTTGGCCGCCAACAGGTCCAGGTCCACGTGGACTCGCCCGGACAGCGCGGCCCATGACAGCAGCGGCCACGCCTGGATGCGTCGCAGGTCGGCCAGCCTGGTCCTGGTCGGGCGATTCATCCACTCCTTGAGGTCGGGATGCTCGGCGAGGAACAGTCGAGCCAGACGCAGCCTGTCCCGCAGCGCGCGATCCGGAAAATCGGCGTGGTGGCAGAACCGGGCGTAACCGTCGAGTAGCAGATGATCATGCTGGGTCGCAAAGCGGGCGACGGCAGCGGTCATTGTTCGATCACCGCCCGTGCGGCCGCGTACTCGGCTGCCAGATGCTCATCAGACAGATGCACGTACCCCGCGGTGGTTTCCGGGGAGGCGTGACCCATCAACTGCCGCAACGCCAGTAAGTCGATGCCGGCTGCCGCCAGCTCGGTGCCGTAGGTGTGGCGCAGCCGGTGCGGGCGCACCCGGACCGCTCCTGAACGCTGCCTGTGGTAGCGAAACATGCTGCGCATCCCGGCCTCGGTCAGTGGCTGGCCCGCGCTGGGCCCATGCAACACGACGAAGCACTCCGGCGTGGCAAGCCCGGGCGGCCGCTCCCGGGCGAAGTAGGCAGCAAGTTCGGCGAAGAACGCATCATCGACGGGGACCACCCGTTCCCGGCTACCCTTGCCGACCACTCGCAGCTGGCGGCGGCCCTGGTCGACACCGACGAGTAAGAGCCGGCGGACCTCTCCGGCTCGCAGCCCGCCCAGCAGCATCGCCAGCACGATCGCCCGGTCCCGGTGCGACCCAAGGCCGGCGAGAAACAGTGATACGTCAACGGAGCCAAGCGATTCTGGCAATCGGCGCATCTGACGGACCAGCCGACCACCCCCTCGCACCCGACCTGGCCCCAGGTGACCGAGCAGCCCCCGTGACTTGGGTCGCAGCCCCTGACCGCGTCGCGGCGCTGGCACCGGATTATCCGTGCGGGCACCAACCATCACCAAGTACTCGAAAAACGCCCGGGCTGCCGCCACCCGACGGTTCACCGACGCCGGTGCCGCACCGTGCCCTGCGCTGATCGATACGACCGTGCCGCCCTGCCGCCGTGGCGACGACTGCCAGTCGATCCAGTCGAAGACATCGGTGGGGACCAGATCACTCAGGCCGATGCCGCGCTCTTCCAGGAAGCGCGCCAGGCACACGACGTCAAATGCGTAGGCCCGCACTGTCGCTGGAGAAAACTGCCGGGCTTCCAAGTGCGACAAGAACGCGTTCGCCGACCCGGCACCAGCCCACGTGCCGTCAAGCCGGTGCGATCCGTCGATCCGCTTCACCACCACCGTCATCGCCACCCCTAACAGGCGTGCCCAGGCTCAGGATGAACCCGAATCTCTCCCGACTGGCGGACCTCACGCCGCCTCGGCGAGTCGCCTCCGCCTTGGCCGGTTAACCCATAT
>DASXJI010000255.1:0-5350 GCA_036497495.1 Mycobacterium sp. | reverse complement strand
GAGCAGGGCATCGGTGGCGACTTCTGCGCTAACGCTGGTTGCGACCGGCTGCCTGATGGCTGTACCGGCGAGGCTGGGCGCGGCGATGCTCGGTGCCAGCTGGCAAAAGACCCTTCCGGTGATTCCCTATATCGGTGTTACATGCGCGGCGATGTGCTGGGCGATAGGTTTCTCCACCTTTTTCCAAGCTCAAGGTGCGAGCAAGACGGTCTTCTACTTCAACATCCTGCTCGTTGGTCTGCAGGTGGCGACGTGCTTTGCTGCAGGTTTGGCCTTCCGGAGCGCAATCGCAATCGCCATATGGCTCGCGCTTTGTACCTGCGTGATTGTGCTGGCCGGGGTGCTGTGGGTGCACCGTTCTATCCACAGTATCGCCGAGCCTTCTCACCCATCGAAAATGACCGTTTGATTGGAGGCGTTATGTTACTTGTCCCGGATGGTGTTCGAACTTTTCGCCGCGACGTTCGCACATATGGCCTGAAGTGGTGGTTGCGTTGGCTTTTTCTACAGAAAGTCGTAGTGACTCTCTTGAAAGCCTATCTACGCCCTGGCAAGCCCGCGGGTCTTGTGCGACTCGGCAGCGACCTCTGCGGCTGGTGGCTTCCCGAATTCATCATCCAGCCGGGAGCGGTCGCGTACTGCGCCGGCGCAGGTGAGGACATCTCGTTTGACCTGGCGCTGCACGACCGTGGAATGCGCGTGGTGACTATCGATCCGACGCCGCGTGCGGTGTCTTATGTGAAGGGTGTGGCACCACAGAGCGACCGCTTTGCGTTCGTGCCCGTCGGGTTGTGGGATACGGCAGCAGAACAACGCTTTTATTACCCGCGCGACCCAGCAATAGCGGCCTGGGCCTGTTCCATTGTTAATCTCCAGGATACTTCAGAATACTTCACAGCGGAGGTGGACACACTACGGAAACTAATGGATGACCTTGGCGACAACCACATCGATGTCTTGAAGTTGGACATCGAGGGCGCTGAGCATCGGGTCATCGAATCCTTTATCGCAGATGGCCTCAGACCAGTAGTGCTATGCGTGGAATTCGATCAACCTGTACCCCTTCGCAGGGTGCTGAGGTCGATTCGGCTACTCCAGCAGTCCGGATACTGCCTCATTCGCATCGAGGGTTGGAACTACACGTTCGTGTTAGCTACCAACCAGGTGTCCGTTGAGAATTCGTAGTTCCGTCCTACGGGCGGCGCCGATTGGCAGGCCAGAGTGTGTCCTGTACGTTAAAACCTGGCATAAAGGCGGTCTTGCGAATGTTCGCACGCGGCATAAAGCTCACAGCGACCGTTCGCCGTTGTGGCACAGCAGGGAGTGAAATGGCCACCATGGGATGCCGGAAATGTTTTGGCGAGCGCGCGAAGACGGGGGTGGGAATCCAGTGAAGCGAGCCCTCATCACTGGGATCACCGGACAAGACGGCTCCTATCTCGCTGAATTGCTGCTTAACAAGGGATACGAAGTCCACGGGCTCATCCGTCGAGCCTCAACATTCAACACGTCGCGGATCGATCACCTCTACGTAGATCCACACGAGGTCGGAGCGCGATTGTTCTTGCACTACGGCGATCTCACCGACGGTGCACGTTTGGTCACTCTGCTGAGCACCATCGAACCCGACGAGGTGTATAACCTTGCGGCGCAGTCGCATGTGCGCGTCAGCTTCGATGAACCGGTGCACACCGGTGACACCACGGGCATGGGATCGATCCGGTTGTTGGAAGCCGTTCGCGTTTCCCGGGTGCAATGCCGCTTTTATCAGTCGTCATCGTCGGAGATGTTCGGCGCAACCCCGCCACCGCAGAACGAGGAAACACCGTTCTATCCGCGCTCACCATATGGCGCGGCGAAGGTGTACTCGTACTGGGTGACACGCAACTATCGAGAAGCCTACGGATTGTTCGCGGTGAACGGCATCTTGTTCAATCACGAATCACCCCGGCGTGGTGAAACTTTCGTGACCCGCAAGATCACGCGCGCGGTGGCACGTATCAAGGCCGGCGTCCAGGCCGACCTGTACATGGGGAATCTGGATGCGGTGCGCGACTGGGGATATGCACCCGAATACGTCGAAGGAATGTGGCGGACGCTGCAAGCTCCCGAACCCTCGGACTTCGTTCTCGCGACCGGGCGCGGTTTCACCGTACGCGAGTTCGCCCAAACCGCATTCGAACACGTCGGACTTGACTGGCAAGAGTACGTGAAGTTCGACAAACGTTATCTGCGGCCAACCGAGGTGGATTCGCTGATCGGTGACGCGACCAAAGCGGCCCAACTGCTCGGGTGGAAAGCTTCCGTGCACAGCGCCGAGTTGGCCCGAATCATGGTGGACGCGGACGTCGCCGCACTGGAGTGTGAGGGCAAGCCGTGGATCGACAAGCCGAATTTCGCCGGTCAGCCGTGAGCACATCGTTTGGCGTGCTTGACCGCTCGGCTCCGGTGTACGTCGCCGGGCACCGCGGGTTGGTGGGGTCCGCGCTCCTTCGCAGGTTCCAAGCAGAAGGCTTCACCAATCTCCTTGTGCGGCAACGATCCGAACTCGATCTGACGGATCGGGCCGCCACGTTTGACTTCGTTCGCGAAGCAAAGCCCGAAGTCGTCATCGACGCCGCCGCCCGAGTCGGTGGAATTCTGGCAAACAGCACCTTGCCCGCCGATTTCTTATCCGAGAACCTGCAGATCCAGGTCAACCTGCTCGACGCTGCCATGACCGCCCGGGTACCGCGGCTGCTGTTTCTTGGCTCGTCCTGCATCTACCCGAAGTTCGCCCCCCAGCCGATTCCCGAGAGCGCCCTGCTCACCGGGCCGCTGGAGCCGACGAACGACGCATATGCGATCGCCAAGATCGCCGGCATACTTCAAGTACAGGCGGCCAGGCGTCAATACGGTCTGTCCTGGATCTCTGCGATGCCGACCAACCTGTACGGACCGGGTGACAACTTCTCTGCAACCGAATCACACCTGCTGCCCGCACTCATCCGCCGCTACGACGAGGCCAAAGCCAGTGGGGCACCGGAAGTGACGAACTGGGGCACTGGAAAACCGCGGCGCGAGTTGCTGCACGTTGACGACTTGGCGAGCGCGTCGTTATTCCTTTTAGAGCATTACGACGGGCCGGATCACATCAACGTCGGTACCGGGATCGACCACAGCATCGAAGAAATCGCCCAGATGGTAGCCGCAGTAGTGGGCTACAACGGCGAAACTCATTGGGATACGAGTAAACCGGACGGCATGCCGCGAAAACTTCTGAACATCTCCGCCATACGCGAGGCGGGATGGCAGCCCGCAATTTCACTGCTTGAGGGCATTGAAACAACAGTAGCCTGGTATCGAGCAAACGCCGGCGCGGCACGGAAATGAATGCAGCCGGCCCGGCAGTCCCGATCGGTGACGCACTGCTGGTGCGCGAAGAACGCTGCGATAAAGGATCGTTGGGGCGGAAGTTGTTCGGCCGTCCGGGTGTATCCATCCCGGCGCTCCACGGCTGGAGTGTCGGGTAAGTGCGGATCTGCGTCGTCAGTATCAACTATGAGCCGGAGGAGTCCGGTATCGCCCCGTATACCACGGGAATGGCTGTCGGCCTGGCGGCTCGAGGGCACGATGTCGAGATTCTTACTGGGCTGCCGCATTACCCGGAATGGCGTGTCGACCCGGCGTACCGCGGGTTGTCCGGGACAGCGAAAGCCCTGGACGGCGTCGTGGTGCGACGGTTCGCCCACTACGTGCCCGCCAACCCGACGACGCGCAGCAGGGTGGTATTCGAGAGCACCTTCGGCGCCCGGGTGGCCTCAGCGCGCTGGGACAAGCCAGAACTCGTCCTCACCGTCAGTCCCTCGTTGATCGCCAGCGCAATGGTCATCACGCGGTCGAGGCTGGCCAACATCCCGGCAGGCCTCATCGTGCAGGACCTTTACGGCAAGGGCGTCGTCGAGACGGGTGCTATGTCGACCACCATGGCCGGGCCGGCCGTGCGGTTTGAAAGTGCGGTTCTCAGCCATGCGACGGGCACGGCCGTGGTTCACGACCGCTTCGCGGATGCGGCGGTCAAGATGGGGGTAGACCCCAAGCGAGTCACCGTCATACGAAACTGGGCACATATCGAATCACCAACCGCCGCGGTTGACACTGCGAAAGTGCGTCTGCAGCACGGCTGGAAACGGCAGGAGCGCATCATCCTGCATTCCGGAAACATGGGCGCGAAGCAGGGTTTGGAAAACGTTGTCGCAGCGGCACGACTCGCAGACGAGCGCGGGGTCGACATCAGGTTCGTGCTATTGGGCGACGGCAACCAACGAAGGCTACTGCAACAGTCGGCCAAAGGCGTCCAGCGGATCGAATTCAAGGAGCCGCTAGACGCTGACGATTATCGTCAGGTGTTGGCCTGCGCCGACGTCCTGTTGGTCAACGAGCGCCCGGGCGTCGGTGAGATGGCAGTACCGAGCAAGTTGACTTCCTACTTCTCCGCCGGCCGCCCGGTCCTGGCTGCAACTGATGCCAACGGTGTCACTGCTGGGGAGATCCGCGACGCTGGGGCAGGTGTCGTGGTCCCAGCCGGCGATCCTGCGGCTCTGCTCGACACGGCGGTCGCTCTCGCCGACAACATCGAAGCCGGCAGCCGGCTCGGGCTGTCTGGCCAGCAGTACGCTCGCCGCCTACTGAGTCCAGAACGTGCGCTGGACGAATACGAAGACTGGTGCTACAGGTTGAGGACAAAGCCGGCGAACTGAGGAAGCATCGATATTTCCACGCGCGATTCCCGGCTCCTAGTCCCAGACGAAAGTTCCTGTCGTCACACGGTCGTGGCGGTGTATCGATTGTGGCGCGATCCCAGAACTCAGATCATTTTATCTCGCGGGTGAAACGGGCGGTAGCTCCGCCGTAAAGCGTGAGATGGGCCCATGTTCTCTCCATCATTCGCTTTCCGAAGTACCGCACCCGCGGCCAGCACCGACCGCGCTCGCCGGCCTGCGGTCTGCTCTGCACTAGTATCCCGTACCTTTGGATGCGTACAGGTTGATAAAAGACTACGAGTCTGGTACTACTTTGTTATGCTAACATACAGTATGAATACCGCCAATGGAAGTGCATTACCCGTATAACCACAGCCTCTTCTCCGAAGAGAGGAAGGGCATGTCGACACCATTCAGGCACAGAAATGAAACGCGCGCCTTGGGCCGTTGGCTCATCGGTAACAAACTCATCCGTGATAATGAAGTCACTCGCACGCAGAACCGGCAGCCACAGAACTGACTACGCACCAGCGGTCTGTTCGCCGCCCGATCGAGAAAAATAAGAGCGCCTCAACCTGGAGGCGACAGGACCCGAGGAGTCCGATGAG
>DASXJI010000254.1:0-1602 GCA_036497495.1 Mycobacterium sp. | reverse complement strand
ACTTCTGGGCCGACCGGGACGTCAATGGCAACGGCGGCAACGGCGGTGGGGCCGGGTACATCGCGCTCACCGGGCAGCGGTACGGCGTACCCAAGAATCTTCCCGACTTCGCACGCAAGTCGCAGATGATGAATTACGAGTGCATCAGGTCCCTCTACGAGTCGCGCGTCGCGCGGATGATCGGCGTTGACCCCGGTCGGCCGTGGCCGCCCACCGGCGTGTTCATGTGGATGACCAACCCGGCCCAGCCCAGCTTTGTCTGGAATATGTACTCCCACGACCTGGAGGCGCACTCGTCGTTCTACGCGGTGCAGCGCGCCTGCCGGCGGATCAATGTCGTCGTCGACGCCAAGACGTACGACGTCATGGTCGCCAACCACACGCGCGCGCCACAGGACGGCGAGGTGCAGATCACCGCCTACGACCTGCAGGGCGAACAGTTCGTGAACTCGAGCCTTCCGGTCTCGGCGGCCGCGTCAAACCACACCGTCGTCGGCAACATCGCAGCACAACTCGGCGCAAGTCCGAGCGAGACCGTCTTCGTCCGGGTGTCGATCGCCGACAGTGGTGGCCACGAATTGGTCCGCAATTTCTACTGGCTCGAGAAGCCCGGCACGAGCGACGGGTTCGCCGCGCTGAGCTCCATGACGCCAGCGCAGATCTCGGTTACGGCCGACGTTGAGCACCCGGCCGGCGGCGAAATCGAGCTGACCGCGCAGGTGACGAACATCGGGTCGACGGTCGCGCTGATGGTGCACCTGCAGGTGTACGACACCAGCACCGGCAAGCGGATCCTGCCCGCGACGTTTAGCGAGAACTACCTGAACCTGGTGCCGGGCGAATCGTCCCAGACGCAAGTGCGGCTCACCAAAGCCGCCTCGCAGGGCGCGGGCGCAATCGGTATCCGGGTCGACGGCTGGGCGATCGACCAGTCCGCGTCGCGCTTGAGCGGCCAGGCGGTGAAAGTCTCATTCAACGAGCGGGCTCTGGACACGAACCCGTCGAACATCACCTTCAACCCCGGTCCTACCGGTCCGTTGAAGACCCTTTTCAACAACATCGGCATCTCCAGCGACTCAAATCCGGGTGGCGCCAACCTCGACAACTCCAGCGACAGCTACTCCGAGGAGGGGCTAACCGCGGCCGGCGCGGCGCCGGGCGCGACGGTGACGGTTGCCGGCATCCGGTATGCGATGCCCAGCGTGGCCGTAGGCAGTGCCGACAACCTCCGGGTCGCCACCAACATTACGATCACGGATGCGATCCCGGCGGGGGCAACCCAGCTCTCCTTCCTGGGCGCAGCGTCCGGATCTGACGGGTCGGTGCCGCTGGCCATCACCTACGCCGATGGCAGCACCCAGACCGCCACGCTCGGCTTCAGTGACTGGACACTCGCCGCAGGCGCGGAGTCGCCGCGGTTCGGCAACGTGATCGCAGTAACCACGCCGTACCGCAACACCCCAGGCGGCCCGCAGACGATAAAAACGTTCCTGTTCGCCACGGCGCCGATCCAGCTCAGCCCCGGCAAAGCGATCACATCCGTGAGCTTCCCCGGGCCGGTGAGTGGCGGCCAGGTGCACGTGTTCGCGATCGGTACCGATC
>DASXJI010000253.1:0-2066 GCA_036497495.1 Mycobacterium sp. | reverse complement strand
CGCGTCGTTCCTGCGCCGTGACGGGTCGACGTGGACGACCGACAAGGACGGCATCATCCTGGCGCTGCTGGCGTCGGAGATCCTTGCGGTGACCGGCCAGACCCCGTCGCAGCGGTACGACGAGCTGGCCGAAAAGTACGGTGCGCCAACGTATGCCCGCATCGACGCACCCGCCGACCGGGAGCAGAAGGCTCGGCTGGCCAAGTTGTCGCCGGAGCAGGTGACCGCGACCGAGCTGGCGGGCGAGGCGATCACCGCCAAGCTGACTACCGCGCCCGGTAACGGCGCACCGCTGGGCGGACTGAAGGTGACGACCGAGAACGCGTGGTTCGCTGCGCGCCCGTCGGGCACCGAGGACGTCTACAAGATCTACGCCGAGTCGTTCAAGGGGCCCGAGCATCTCGTGGAGGTGCAGCAAGCGGCGAAAGACGTGGTGAATACAGTCATAGCGTGAGTTCTGTCGCGGAGGGCGAGTGTTCGGCTGACACCAGGCCGAAGCTCCCGAGCGAAGTCTGGGTACTGATCACCGCAAACGTGGTGGTGGCCCTCGGCTATGGCGTCGTCTCGCCGGTGCTGCCGCAGTACGCCCGCAACTTCGGCGTGAGCATCAGCGCCGCCACGTTCGTCATCACCGCCTTCTCACTCATGCGGCTGGTGTCCGCGCCGGCCAGCGGGCTGTTCGTACAGAAGATCGGGGAGCGCCGCGTCTATGTGAGCGGACTGCTGATCGTCGCGGTCTCCACGGGTGCGTGCGCGTTCGCGCAGACGTACTGGCAGTTGTTGTTGTTCCGCTCGCTCGGTGGCTTCGGGTCCGCGATGTTTACGGTGTCCTCGTTGGGGCTGATGATCAGGATCTCGCCGCCCGATGCGCGCGGCCGGGTCGCCGGATTGTTCTCGAGCGCGTTCCTGGTCGGCTCCGTTGGCGGTCCGGTGCTGGGCAGCCTGACCGCGGGGCTGGGTCTGGCGGCGCCGTTCGCGATCTATGGGGTGGCGCTGCTGATCGCCGCGGGCGTGGTGTTCGTCAACTTGAGGCATTCGGCGCTCGCGGCGCCGTCGGTCGACAACGAAGAGCCGGTGACCCTTCGAATTGCCTTGCGCAACAGGGCGTATTGGTCGGCGCTGTTCTCCAACTTCGCGACGGGCTGGTCGGTGTTCGGGTTGCGAATTGCGTTGGTGCCGCTGTTCGTCACCGAGCTGCTGCATCGCGGGCCGCGGGTCGCGGGGCTGGCGTTGGCGACGTTCGCGGTCGGCAATGTCGCGGCGGTCATCCCGAGCGGCTATGTGTCCGATCGCATCGGGCGCCGCACGCTGCTGATCGTCGGGCTGGCGGTGTCGGGGGTGGCGACGATGGCGGTGGGCTTGGCCTCGTCGCTGACGCTGTTCCTGGCTGGCGCGCTGGTGGCAGGCGCCGCCGCGGGCATGTTCAGCTCGCCGCAGCAGGCCGCCGTCGCGGACATCATCGGCAGCAAGGCCAGGGGCGGCACTGCGGTCGCGACCTACCAGATGATGGCCGACGCCGGCGCGATCGTCGGCTCGGTCGCGGTCGGTGAGATCGCGCAGCACGCCAGCTTTGGCGCCGCGTTCGTGATCAGCGGCGGGATTCTGCTCGTCGGAGCTGTCGGCTGGGTGCTGGCCCCCGAGACCCGGGTGCGGCCGGGCGAGCACACCCCCGCTCGCGCTCTCGGTCCCGAGGCAGGCGGCGAACTGCCCTGACCAGCTGTTTTGAGCGGGAACCGCAGGTGGTGTAACTTCGATGAGCACAACTTCACGGGGCTATGGCGCAGCTGGTAGCGCACCACACTGGCAGTGTGGGGGTCAGGGGTTCGAGTCCCCTTAGCTCCACCGTATAACAGCAGGTCGGAGGCACTTCAAAGCGCCTCGGTGCTCAGTGGCATGATTTCCGAGACCGCGACGACGAACGTCGTTTTGCCGGCCCCGAACCCGCCGGAGATGACGATCTTTCATCGAGGCGGCGCCCCATCCCTCAGAGTGCTCGCAGGCCGCGCAGGGTCCTTTCTATCAGTTCACGTCGTTCGTCGATTGCCATCGAGTCACTGAGTGGGGCG
>DASXJI010000252.1:0-8942 GCA_036497495.1 Mycobacterium sp. | reverse complement strand
TTCTCCGAACTCGGCGTCGACATGATCAACACCGGCCCGGTGCCAGGCACACCGGATCCTGCCGGCTTCGTGAAACGCTTCGGCGACGAGGTGATGCCGAAGCTATCGAAGATCGGTTGAGCCTCTGGAGGTTCTACAGGCTCGCGATGATCCGCGCACGCTCGGCGGTGTACTCGTCGTCGGACATGACGCCGCTGGCGCGCAGGGTCTCGATCTCCTGCAGTCGTTGCGTCGTCGGCGCCACGGTCGGCGCCGGCGTCCACGGCGTGTGGGCAACACCGTGGTGCGCAACGGGCTGAATCGTTGCGGTCGTGCCTTTGCCGACGTTGAGCACCCCGAGTCGCAACAACAGAATGAGCACGCCGATGCCTCCGACCGGCAGGCCGAAGTAGAGCGTCCAACCGCCGGGCAGGCCGAGTTCGCTCAGCGCGACAAAACGAATCACGAGCGAGATCACGAAGAGCGCGGCGACCGCCCCGGCCAGGATGAGCGCGGGTTTGTTGGTCTTCATCAGAGATGTTCCTTTCGTCTGGTGGATTCGCCACGGCCGCCCGGCCACCGAATGTCGCCATGGCGACGCCCGGTGACCGGGCCAGAGCCGCTGTCAGGGGCAGGCGACGTCGAGTTCGAACGACTTGTTGACCGGTCCTGCCATCGGGTTGGACATGTCCATACCACTGGCGGTACCGCTGATCTTGTACGTGCTGCCGTCCTTGGTGGCGTTGGCCTTGCCGGTGGTGCCGCCGACGCCCAGCGAAACGCCGTTGACATTGCCCAGCGCAACGGATTTCACAACGGGCGGGTTGGCGTCCGTCAACACGGCGCCGATGCCGGTGGGAACGCCCGAGGAACCGGATCCACCACCGATGGCGATGTTGACCGTGCCGGCGGCCGTCGTGCAGGCAACCTGGCCCCTGACGTTTTGATCCTTACCGTCGACGAGCACCTTGGTGTTGGACGAGGCGGCTGGTGCCACTGCGGCATTACTGACGTGGGTGGCCGTGTCGTGGTGTGAACAACCCACCATCACCGTGGCGAGGGTCGCCGCCGCACCGGCCATGATCAGGACTTCGCGTTTCATTTGATGCACTCCTTGTTTGAGTAGTGGACGTGTGATGCCTAATCACAGTGCGGCAGCGGGCTTTATGGATCCTTAATGCGCCAGCACGCTCACGCCGACACGTCGCCGGACATGTCTACGTACATTGACTGAAGTCCGACCCGACCGGGACCGGTGAACCGATTGAACACCAGGTTGCCGCCGCCACCGAACATTCCGGTCCGAAGTCCATAAACCTGTGGATCCATCCGGACACTTTCGTCGCGAAAGATCCAACTTCCCGGCTCCACATCGATCTGCTCACCGGGAGCGAGAACTTTCTCAAAAACGTTTCCGTAGCCGTGCAGCCACACCACGCCCTCTGATTGTGTCGCGGCGAACCGGTCCACGAAGAACCCGGTCGAGCCGAACAGCATGTTTCGGATCCCCTTTTGGCGGGTGTATCCATACTCCAGATTGCCCGTGGCCGCGAGGTATTGGTGCTCGCGAACCTCGACCGCAGTGCCGGGCCGTAAATGCAGCGGAAACACCTGGCCGGTGCCGTCGCGCGAAAACGCGACCTGGCCCGGCCCACGCGCCTCGGTCATCAGCAGTTGCATACCCGCGATCATCCGCTTGAGCGCACCTTTGCCCCTGAGCCCGATATCGAGCCCAGGGTCCTTCCACAAAATGACATGGTGCTCGAAAAACACCGGCACGCTGCCGTCGAGCCAGATGTGCAGCACCGGCACCAACTGTCCATCGATGCGGTAGTACACACCGGGGGCGCGCCCGTCGGCGACGTTGGTGGGCAGTAACTGTGGGGGCTCGGGCCGATACGAGTTGGCCATCCTTCCGGCTCAAGGTCGCTTGGCGTAGCGAGTGAGAAATCCGGTGGCTGCAATCGTCGCGACGACGCCGATCACACCCCACAGCACAATGGAGAACACCAGCGACCCGAACAAGAAGTCGTACGTCAGCGAGAGATAGATCGACCACAGCACCCGGTAGAGGCACCAGAAAGCGACCAGTCCCGCGCTGATCCCGACGATCAGGCTGCGATTGCGATCGACGCGCTCGATTTGTTCCTCGATGTTGGCGGGCAGAATCTTCATGTCGGTGTCCTTTCGTGAGGGTTCGGTGTTGCGGTGCAATACCTGCGCTCGCTCACGGTGCGGTACAGCGCTTACTGGATTCTTAACGGACCGCTCACCCGACTACCGGCTACGGCGCGGCGGGGCCGGCCCCGGTCTCGAGCGTGAATTCCTCGTCGCCGATCCGAATGCGATCGCCATCGCGCAGTTCGGCGCTGGGGTCGATACGTTTCCGGCGCACCCGGACTCCGTTCGCCGATCCCAGATCGGTGATGAGGATCGTCCGACCGTCATCGGCGATGACGGCGTGGTGGCGGCTGACCTTGGCGTCGGACAGCACGATGTCGTTGTCGGGGCTCCGCCCTATCCGGGTGGCCGGGCCGGCTAACGCATAGCGTCGTCCGTCCGCGCCGATCAGTGCGGCCGTCGCGGTCCGGCGGACTCGGATTGCGTTGTCCGACTGGGCGACAATGGTGTCCTCGGCGTGCGATTGGGCAACCTTGCGAGCGTCCAACGGCTGCTGACGCAGAATCCGCTCGTAGAGCTCCCGGATCGTCCAGCTCGGGTCGATGCCCAAGTCTTCCGCGAGGAGCGCTTTCAGCCGCAAGTACGCATCCAGCGCATCCGACTGACGGTCGTCCAAGTAGTAGGCGGTAATCAACTGGCCCCACAAAGGCTCACGATAGCCATGCCTGGCGGTCAACGCCTCCAGTTCCGCGATCACGTTATGCGGTCGGCCGCAAGCGATTTCGGCTTCGGCACGCGCGATGTAGACAAGAACCCGCTCCTCATCGATCGCCGCGGCCAGGGTCTCCACGAAGTGAAAGTCGCTCAGGTCCTCCAGAACAGGACCGCGCCACTGGCCAAGGGCGGCCAACAGGTGCTGGCTCGCCTGCTCGAACTGCGCGTCGGCTGCGGCAAGCACGCCGGCGTTTTTCTCGGCGATGAAGCGGCCAAAGTCGTACTGATCGTCGTTGATGGACAGTTGATAGCCCGGCGGTGTGCTGGCCAGCACGGAACGGTCGATGCCCGCGTCGCTCATCAGCCGACGCAAGTTGGAAATGTAGGCATGCAGCGTAGCCCGCGCTCCCTGCGGCGGCCGCTGGTCCCATGCGGCACCGATGAGCGAGTCAATGCCCACCGGTCGATTCGCATTGACGATCAACATCGCCAGCACCGCACGCTGCTTCGGTGTGCCCAACGGCAGCGACTCATCGCCCATGCGCACCTGCAACGGGCCCAATACACTGAACTGGGCCGCCGCAAAGGGCCGCCCTGCGTCTAAACCATCGACCATCGTGATGTTTCTGCGCTCACCAGGTTCGCCAGCTAAACAACAGCAGCATAGCTTCCAGCTAGGATTTGCCCATGCCGGTGTCGGTAGGTGAAGCGTTCGCGGGATTCACGATCCTGCGGGTCCTGGGCGCCGGCGGCATGGGCACGGTATATCTGGCCGCGCATCCCCGGTTGCCGCGCCAGGACGCGCTGAAGGTGCTGCCGACGCAGTGGACCGCTGACCCGCAATATCGGGCGCGGTTTCTGCGTGAGGCCGATCTGACGGCCAGCTTGTCGCATCCCAACATTCTGGGTGTTCATGACCGCGGTGAATACGACGGTCAGTTGTGGATTTCGATGGATTATGTCGGGGGCACGGACGCGTCCCGGCTGGTGCGCGAGCACCATCCCGATGGGCTGCCTGTCGGTGAAGCGCTGGAGATCATCACGGCGGTGGCGTCGGCGTTGGATTATGCGCACCAACGGGGCTTGCTGCACCGCGACGTGAAGCCGGCCAACATCCTACTGGATCCACAGGCGCAACGAATTTTCCTGGCGGACTTCGGTATCGCGCGTCTGATCGATGACCCATCAGGGCTGACCGCCACCAATATGGCCGTCGGCACGATGGCGTACGCGGCGCCCGAGCAGTTGAGGGGTGAGCCGCTCGACGGTCGCACTGATCAATATGCGTTGGCGTGCACCGCCTTTGACCTATTGACCGGAGCGCCGCCGTACGTCGATTCCAACCCCGCGGTGGTGATCACCAAACACGTTGCAGCGCCGGTACCTTCGCTGGGGGAACGTCGACCGGAGTTGGCGGCGCTGGATCCGGTGCTGGCCCGGGCGATGGCCAAGGCGGCCGCCGACCGGTATCCCAGCTGCCGAGACTTCGCCCGCGAACTGAGCACCCTTCTCAGCCCGCCGTCCGGCCACGTCCGCCAATCTCCACCCACACCCCCGTCCGGACCGCCCGCGCCCGCGCCCACCCTGATGACCAGCCGTCCGCGTGTTTCACGCCCGACATTGATTGCGTCGCTGGCGGTTACCGCGTTGCTGCTGGTGGGCGCGGTGATTTTTGCGGGCGTGACGTTTCTGCGGCATCACGATCGGGCCGGCACCGCACCATCGACCCCGGTCGCAGCCACCGCCCAGACGTTCAGCGGCACCTACCGGGCGGACTATGGCCCCGGCACCGATCTGGAAGGAAAAGCGGTCGCGGGTGCACCACCCATGACTGGCACCTGGGATGTGCGCTCTACCTGCGGATCCGGCGGCTGTATCGCGACGGCGTCCTACGTCGGTGGTAGCGGAGTCGTGCTGGTCTCGAATTTGGTGTTCGATCAGGTGGGCGGTAGCTGGCTTGCCGTGGGCCTGGGCTCTACGTCCTGCAATGACGCGCCCACCGAAGTCTGGGTGGTGTTCACCGTGCAGCCGCAACCCGACGGCACCCTGTCCGGTGACACCACCAGGTCCACCACCAACAGCTGCAGCACGGCGAAGCGAACCGTAACCTTCACCCGCACCGGCGATCCCGACCTCTCCAAAGTTCCCGATCCGGCCACATTGCCTCCGCGGGCGGCATCCCCGTCCACGGCCCTACGCGGGCGCTACCACGAAACAATCATCTATGCGAATGGCGGTTCTGCGCCGGGACAAGACGATCTCACCGTCCGTACGGTGTGCCTGCGCACCGGCGATCGATGCATGAGCCTGTTCCATGCGATCGACGGGGTGGTGCCCCTGGTGTTCAGCGGCGGCAAATGGACCCGCAACGACGAGGGCACGGTGCCCTGCAATCTCGGCGGGACCGTGCACATCAAACTCAGCGCGGAGTATCCGCTGCCCGACCCGCTGCAAGATCCGATTCCACTCCTCACCGGGCACGGCCGCAACGTGACGACTGGAAGCGCCTGTGCCGGCGGCGATTTCGAAGACAAGTTCGAGCGTACCGGCGACTAACCGGGCGTTAAGAATTCATTCAGCGTCGCTGCTTAGCGTGATCGCCATGAACCCCAATCCGAAGCGGATTCTTGCCGCTGCCCTGCTGTCAGGCGGCGTCGCCGTAGCCGCGCTGGCGACTGGTACTGCCCAGGCCGCACCCGGGGACAACTTCTCGCAACCCCACCAATGGTGCCCGGGACAGTCGTTACCAATGGACGACGTCCACTGGGACAACACCATCTGCCATACGTGGTTCTGGGTCCCCGTCGGCGGGATGGGCAATGCCGGTCAGTTCGTCTGGGACGGAGCGACTCCCCCACCACACGGCCCGCCGCCCTGCTACGGCGCCCCGATCTGTCTGCCCGGCCTGTAGCCGTAACTCATTTCTTGGACAGCTGGTGCCGGGTCCGGTCCTGGCGGACCGGAATACCGTTGCGGCCACTGAGATCTTGGGCGTACAGACCGGTCACATAGGCGACACCACCGCCATTTATGCCGAGTTCGGCGTGGTCGATGTGCTCCAAGGTGTCAGTGCTCTTGTGGTAGTTGGGATCGAACGGCTGGTCGGCTTCACCGCCCCACAGCTTGGCCTCTCGCGAAGACTTCTTGTTCTCCGCGCCGGAGAACAAGCCGCCCGACGGGATGCCGGCCTGGGTGAAGCCGTCGTAATCCGACCTGCCGTCAAACGACGTGTCCTGCGGTGTCTTTCCGGCCGAGTTGAGGTAGGCGGCCAGCGACCGCTCGATCGCGGCGGAGCCCTCGGGCACCACCGGACTGCCGCGCTGATCCGTTGGCAACGACTGGTCACCGTCGTAGGTGAAGTATCCCGGGTTCGGCGACGCGAGCATGTCAAAATTCAGGTACAGCGCAATGTTTTTGAGCGCTTCGATATCCAGTGACTGCACGTACTTCCGCGAGCCGATCAGCCCGAGCTCCTCAGCACCCCAGAAGCCGAATCGCACCGCGTTGTGGATCCCTGGCGAACTGCCCAATTGCAAAGCGGTCTCCAGAACCGCGGCCACACCGGATCCGTTGTCGTTGATGCCAGGGCCTTCGGGAACGCTGTCGAGGTGGGCCCCGGCCATCACCACATCGCTGGTCGACCCGGTCTTGGTCTGCGCGATCACGTTGCGGGCCTGGATGGTCTTGGTTTCTGCGGAGAGCTGTACCGTCGCAGGCCCCGTGGTGGCGCGAAGCAGTGCGCCATCGGGTTTGGTGACGCTGACGACCGGGATCTTGACGTCGGTGGTCTCGCCGAGGGTGCCGGCCATCTGTTCCTCGACGACGTTGTCCGCCACGACGATCGCCACGGCGCCGTGTTGCGCGGCGGCGTCGGCCTTCTGGGCGAATGGGCAGGTGCCACGGTCTACCAGCACGACCGCGCCATTGACCGGCAGGTTGTCGTAGTCGGCGGCATTGCAGCCGGGGCTTGCGTTGGTCGGCGCGGCCACCAGCGGACCGGTTACCCCGATCGGCGAGGCGGCGGGGCTGTATTCCAGCGCACGCGCATCGAACTTCTTGTCGGCCACGGTCACCGATCCCGGTTCGGCGTGAAACACGTGCGCGTCGAATTGCATGGTCTGCACGTCAAAACCCTTGTCCCGCAACTTACCCACCACGTAGTCGACGCTGGCGTCATAGCCGGGAGTGCCGACCGCACGGGTGTTGCCGTTGGCATTGGCGATGTCCTGCAGCTTGGTCAAGTGGGCCATCATCGCGTCGGTGCTGACCCGCCCGCGCAGGGCGGCCGCGAAGTCCGGACCCGATCTCGGCGTCATCGAGTTGGCGGTGTCGGAGGACGCGCACCCGCCGCTCGCCAACAGCAGAGCCGCGACCGCGGTCAGGATCGGTTTTGATTTGCTCATCATCGCGCCCCAGGTTAGACGTCCGCGTCGACGTGCACCGTCAACTGGCGGCTTCGGCGGACTCGTCGAGTCGCAGATATGCCTGGATCGTGGTACCCGCGGCCGTGGAATGCGTCCGTAACAGGTCGGCGATCGCGTTGACCACAAACAGACCGTATGGACCGGGGCCGCCGGCGACAGGTGGTCGCCGGCCTGCCAGCGGATCGGCCCAGTAGCCCATGTCGCGCGCCTCGCAGACCACGTATCCGTTCTCGTACCAGAACGCCATTCGGCAGGCACCCCCGGCGTGATCGAGGCTGTTGGTTGCCAACTCGGTGGCGACCAACAGTAGGTCGGCGACTCGGTCTGCCGACATCCCGAGCAGCCGGCTATAACGTTCACCGCATCGGCGGGCGCCGGCCAAATCCCCCGCCTGCTCGACGGTGTGCGTCACCGCGGCCGCGCTGGTCGCCAACGGTTGGTTGCACTGGTCGAGCGCGGCATCGACCGCATACTCGGGGCAGTGTCGCCGCGATCCGTCCTGCCAGATCTCCGGGTGCGTGAGGCGGACGTCGGCCAGGACGCTTTCGTCCAGGCAGGACGCGTCATAGGGGCATACGCCGGTGATGTCCGTACCGGCAAACGCGATGTTGGCGAGGGCTTCGTGCTGCATGCACGCGAGATATTCGAATGCGCTCCGGCCCACCCAAGCGGATTCGGCGACGAGGCGGACACGCTGACCTGTGTGCCGTTCGACGAAGGCCAGTTGCCCGGCCAGGATCCGTCCTGGATTGCGGCCGAAGTCGGTGATGTCGGCCATCGTCACCTCGGCGACCGCATCACCCAAAGCGCCGCGCAACGATGCCAATCTGTCCCCCGGAACCGCGACCAAGGTGGGCTCTCGCAGCTCCACCCCGTCGCCGATGAATTGCACCAGTCGGTCCACGTATTCGCTCTCCGAGTAATAGAAGAGCGCCGCATGGTCGTAGCCCCGACGGTCCACGTGGGTTCTCAGTGTCATGTCGACGTATTAATTTCAGTGGTTGCCTGCATGGTTGCCCCGGTAGATTTACCCAGGCGCCAAGAACCTAATCAGGCTGCGCCGGTCTGCTTCAGAATCAGGTCGGCCACGGCCTGCATACCTGCGGCGTTGGGATGAAACGGCGCCGGACGCCACGGCAGCGGCAAGCCCGCGGCCACCGCCCAGGGATCCGCGGACCAGCCGTGATGGTTTCGACTGGCGTTCCCGGCCCGCACGACCTCGCAGCCGGTGGCCTGTGCTGCCGCCGCGGTGGCTTCCTCCAGGCGCGTGGCGATCAAACGACCCAGGTCGGCGTGCTCCGCTGACAGCGGAGCAGCGGCTTCGCCTTCCGGTGGCAGCAGGGTGAGGTAATCGACGAACATCACCCGTGCTCGCGGCGACCGCTGCCGAACGGCGGCGCCGACGCCTTGCAACGCCGTTCCGATCCCGTCGAGGGCTTTCCGGTGGGCGTCGCGGTCGAACAGCTCACGCAGACCAGCGGCTACCGGAGCCAGTCGGCGAACGACCGCTGGCAGCGACGCGGCCATCAGCAGCGGTACGTATCCGACGTCGTTGCCGCCGATGGTGATGGTCACCAGCTCTTCGGAACCATCCAACGCACAGATCTGAGGCTCGGCACGGCGCTGACGGTCGGCGAGCACGTGGGCCGTAGTGGCGCCGGAGAAGGTGACATCGACGAGGTCGAGGTGCAGTCGCTCGGCGAC
>DASXJI010000251.1:0-1846 GCA_036497495.1 Mycobacterium sp. | reverse complement strand
CCCTCCGCATCCAGGACCGAACCGATCTCGGCGTAACGGCCCGACACCTGGGGGCCTCGCACGAACAGCTCACCAGCTTCGCCCGGCCCGAGCACGGTGCCGTCCTCCGCGCGGATCTGGACCTCGATGTCAGGGACCGGGCGACCGACCGAAGTCAGCCGACGGGCGACGGCACCGTCCCGCGCCTCGTGCGCCGCGCGATGATCCTCGGGCGTGAGCACCGCAATGGTCGAACTGGTCTCGGTCAGACCATAGGCGTTGACGAAGCCGACCCCCGGCAGCAGGTCGAGCGCCCGTCGGACCAGGGGCCGCGCGACCTTCGATCCGCCGTAGGCGAAGTTGCGCAGCGTCGGAAGCTCGGTGGACTGCTGTTCGAGGACCGCGACGATGCGCGACAGCATGGTCGGCACCACCGTCGCGGTGGTGACCCGCTCGTCGCGGACCAGCCGCACCCATTCCTGCGGATCGAACCGGCGCAGGTACACGATCGCCCGTCCGGCATACAGGTTTGACAATGCGGCCCCGACCCCCGCGATGTGATAGGGCGGCACGCACACCAGCGCCGCGTCGGCGGGATCGGCGGAACCGAACTCGACTGTCCCGGTGACGTAACTGGTCAGGTTGTTGTGAGTCAGCTCAACGGCTTTGGGCCGCGAGGTGGTACCCGAGGTGAACAACACCACCGCCACGTCGTCGGGGTCGGCGAAGGCCGAGACGGGCTCGGTGGATCGCGCGGCCTCGATGAACTCGTCGGAGGTCATCACCCGCTTGCCGAAGCCGGCCACGACGTCGCGGAACTCGACGTCGACCACGATCAGCGGATCGGGTAGCCGATCGACGAGCTGTCGTAGCCCGTCCGGACTCAGCCGATAGTTCAGCGGCGTGAACGCCGTGTTCGCGCGGGCCGACGAGAACAGCAGCAGAGGGAGCAGCACTCCCCCGGTGCCGACATAGACGACGTGGGACGCACCGGATGCGGTAATCACGCCCGCACCGCCGTCGGCGAGCGCGCTGAGACCCGCGGTGGTCAACCGAATGTCGCCGTCCACCACGGCAACCCGGTCGGGATCACCCGACGCCGCCATCTCCAGAAGCAACGAAATGCTCAAAAGCCCCTCAGCCTTCACCTGCGATGTGATGCCCTAGCGCCGTCCGGGCAGCGATCCGATTCTAGACCCGGCCCAACGAATCAGATATATAGTTATAGGCTTAGTGGCATCTGAGTCAACGCGCACTCCTGTCGCCGGCTGGTTCGACAGTGACGCATGCTGGAGGGAACGTAATGAGCAGCACGCCCGAGATCGCCATCATCGGGGTCGGCCTTCATCCGTTCGGGCGGTACGAGGACCGGTCGGCGCTGGAAATGGGCGCGGTGGCGATCAGCAGGGCGCTGCGCGACGCCGGGGTGCACTGGTCGGACGTGGGCAGCCTGTACGCGGGCAGCCTCGAGGTGGCCAACCCCGAGGCGGTGACGGGACTGGCCGGCATGACCGGCGTCCCGGCGCGGGCCACCCTGAGCGGCTGTGCGACCGGTAACTCGCTGTTGACCCTGGCCGCGCGAGATGTCCAACTCGGCGAAGCCGAGATTGCGGTCGGCGTCGGGCTGGATAAGCATCCGCGCGGCGCCTTCGGCGCCGACCCGTCCGTGTCGGGGTTGCCCCAGTGGTACGGCGATCAAGGCATGTTCCTGACCACGCACTACTTTGGCACCAAGATCATGCGATACATGCACGATCACGGCATCACCGAGGAGACGCTGGCCCGCGTGGCCGCCAAGAACTTGGATAATGGTGCGCTGGCGCCGCATGCATGGCGCCGCAAGCCGATGAGCGTCGACGCGATCCTG
>DASXJI010000250.1:0-1778 GCA_036497495.1 Mycobacterium sp. | reverse complement strand
GGTGAAGCCAGGGACGATCGTGCGGCTGGCCGCGCCACAGGGCAATTTCGTGCTGCCCGATCCGGCGCCGCCGGCCATGTTGTTCGTTACCGCCGGCTCGGGCATCACGCCGGTGATGTCGATGCTGCGCACGCTGGTCCGTCGCGATCAGATCACCGATGTGATCCATTTGCATTCCGCCCCGACCGTCGCTGATGTGATGTTCGGTTCCGAGCTCGAGCAGCTGGTCCGCGACCATCCGGGATACCGGTTGCGGTTGCGCGCGACGCGCGATCAGGGGCGGCTGGATCTCTCCCGGCTCGACACTGAGGTACCGGATTGGCGTGACCGGCAGACCTGGGCGTGTGGGCCCGAAGCCATGCTCGACGCAGCCGAGCAAGCGTGGTCGGCGGCCGGCATCACCGACTGCCTGCACCTCGAACGCTTCGCGGTGTCGCGTGCGGCGCCGGCCGGAGAGGGTGGGACGGTCACGTTCGCCAAGAGCGGAAAAAGTGCCTCAGCCGACGCGGCGACGTCGCTGATGGATGCCGGTGAGCAACTGGGCGTGCAGATGCCGTTCGGTTGCCGGATGGGCATCTGCCAGTCGTGCGTGGTTACCCTGGTGGAAGGCCATGTACGCGACCTCAGGAACGGCGCGGAGCATGAGCCGGGAACTCGCGTGCAAACCTGCATTTCCGCTGCATCAGGCGATTGCACACTCGACGTTTAAGAGTTACCCGTTGGTAACCTACGGTTTCGTAGGTTACGATAGCGTAGGTCAGTAACTGCAGTCTGCTGAAAGGCAACAAAGCGATGGCGATCACCGACCTCGATGTCTTCGCACATCTGACGGACGCCGACATCGAAAACCTGGGCATCGAGCTGGATGCCATCCGCCGGGACGTCGAAGACTCCCGTGGAGCGCGCGATGCCCGCTACATTCACCGCACCATTGCTGCGCAGCGTGCACTGGAGGTCGCGGGTCGACTGTTGCTGGCCTTCAGCTCGCGCCGGTCAGCCTGGTGGGCGGGCACCGCGACCCTTGGCGTGGCCAAGATCGTCGAGAACATGGAAATCGGCCACAACGTCATGCACGGCCAGTGGGACTGGATGAACGATCCCGAGATCCACTCCTCGTCGTGGGAGTGGGACATGAGCGGGTCGTCCAAGCACTGGCGCTACACCCACAACTTCGTGCACCACAAATACACCAACATCCTCGGCATGGACGACGACGTCGGCTACGGCCTGCTGCGCGTGACCCGCGACCATCCGTGGAAGCGCTTCAACCTGTTCAACGTGGTCTACAACGCGCTGCTGGCGCTCGGCTTCGAATGGGGCGTCGGCCTACAGCACGTGGAGATCGGCAAGATCGTCAAGAAGCGGTTGGACAACGACGACGCCCGCGAGCGGGTCGAGGAGTTCTTCGTCAAGGCCGGTCGCCAAATATTCAAGGATTACGTCGCGTTCCCGGCGCTGACGTCGCTGTCGCCTGGCGCGAGCTACAAGTCGACGTTGAAGGCCAATGCGGTCGCCAACGTCATCCGCAACCTTTGGGCCAACGCGGTGATCTTCTGCGGCCATTTCCCCGACGGCGCCGAGAAATTCACCAAGACCGACATGGTCGGTGAGTCGAAGGGGCAGTGGTATCTGCGGCAGATGCTGGGTAGTGCCAACTTCAACGCCGGCCCGGCGATGCGGTTCATGAGCGGCAACCTGTGCCACCAGATCGAACACCACCTGTTCCCGGATCTGCCGAGCAACCGGTATGCCGAGATCTCTGTCCGGGTGCGCGAGCT
>DASXJI010000249.1:0-7786 GCA_036497495.1 Mycobacterium sp. | reverse complement strand
GGGGCGACCGCTGCGCCGAACTGGGCGACCTTCTGCAGCCGTGGCGATCCGGTGACGGCCCGGTGCACCAGGATCGGGCGTGCCGAGCGAGACGCGTCCGGGTCCAGGTCATTGCGCATCACGACATACGAAATGCCTTGGCGAGCAAGCGTATCGGCCAGGCCCGCGGAGGGCGTTCCGGAGGCGAACAGGCGTTGGACCGAGTCCAGCGCGCGGATGGTCTGCGGCGGAGTCAGCGGTATGGAGTCGCGCACACCCCACGGGCTGTCGCCGAGCACTTGCAGCGGTTCGTCGTGGCTGGTGCCCCACAGTTGAGTGGCGAACGGCGCGCCGGGGACCACCAGCACCCGGCCGGGCGTCGGCACGCCGGTGTTGTGCGCGGTCAGCCAGTCGGCAGCGTCATGCCAATACCGCGGTATCGCGCTGTACGTGCCCGGCGGGGTCATCCGCCCAGTCCAAGCCAGCGATGTCCCAGCCATCAGCGCGGTCAGCACCACAATCCCGACCGCAACCCGCTTGTCGCGTTCCGGGTGAGCAAACGCGCTGCGCCATAACGGTTTCGGCGCGCTGCCCGGTAGCGGGATCCGGCCGAGCAGCTGGGCGAGTCCCAATACGACGGGGATGCGGATCAGCGACTCGAATTTGTGCACGTTGCGCAGCGGCGCGCCGCCGGCGTCCAGGAAAGCCTGTACGTGCTGCGCCACGGGTGAGCCCAGCCCGCCGCTGTATCCAACGCCCAGCAACACCACGCCGACGAGCAGCATCGTCACCAGTCGCCCGCTCGCGGGCACGTTGCCCGCGGACATCGCAGCCAGCCCGGCCAACCCGGCCGCTGCCACCAGGCAGGTGGCCAGGATGGCGACCGAACCGGTGACCAGCGGCGCACCGGCCGTGGCGTTGGGCGCTACGAACGGCGTCCAGCTGTCGGTACCGCGCAGCACCTCGACCAACGACGACCACTGCGTCGTCACGCCCGAGGATTCGATGAAGTCCAGGAACGGCGGGCTGATCCGGGCCATCAGGATCAGGGCCACCAGCCACCACGTCATCGCCAGCGCCAGCGCCAGCAGCCACCACGCCGCGTAACGCAACCACCGCCGGTTAGGCCGGTGACAAGCCCACCAGATCACCGCGGGCAGACACCCGGCCAGCGTCGCGATCGCATTGACCGCTCCCATCAGCGCGACGGCCACCCCGGCCTGACCGGCCAGCCGGCGCACCGATGGCCTGCCGGAAGAGCTGTCGCGCAGGGCGAGGATCGTGGGCAGCAACACCCACGGCGCCAGCATGATCGGCAGCGTCTCCGACGAGATCGACCCGATGGTGGTCAGCACCCGTGGTGAGAGTGCGAACGCCGCGGCGCCAACCGCGCGCGACGTCGGGGTGCCGATGCCCAGCGCCTCGGCGACGCGCAGCAACCCCCAGAAACCGACAGTCAACAGCAATGCCCACCACAGCCGTTGGGTGATCCAGCCCGGCAATCCGAGCAGGTGGCCGGCCAAGAAGAACGTGCCGTGCGGGAACAGGTAGCCGTAGGCCTGATTCTGCGCCTGCCCGAATGGCAGCTCGCTGTTCCATAGGTTGGTCGCACGGGCCAGAAAGCGCAGCGGGTTGGCCGTGAGGTCGAGCTTGGTGTCGGGGGAGGTCTGGCCGGGCGACGAGCCGAAGCTCAGCGCCAGCGCAACCGCCGCAACCAACCACAACCAGCGTCGGGACAACGGAATGACCTCGAGGGGCCCGGGTTCGGCCCGCATCGTGCTCGGCCTATTGCCCGGCTCCTCACCGGGCCGCTGCCCGGCCTGCATCGTCGCCGAGTTAGCTGCGGTTGCCGTACTCGACCCGGTTGAGCACCGACGACTGCGGGTCGCCCCCGGGGAGCGGCGGCTTGGTGTCCTGCTGCACCATCAACGTGACTCCGAAGATCGCGGCTGCACCGAGCAACAGGCCGACCACCACGCTGGCGGCGGCGGGTGCAACAAAGCGATTCATCGGTGCCCAACCTAGCAGAAGACGAGGTCGTGGCCTCCTAACCGCGGGCGGCTCACCACATGACAGCATGGCCTGATGGGATTCCCGCGCGTACTGGCCGTGTTTGCCGCCCTCACGGCGCTGATCGCCGGGTGTGGCCACCCCGCGCAGAAGCCCGCGACCGCACCGGCCAGCCCGTCTTCGGCGAAGCCGATTCCGCCCGCCAAACCGGCGTGTGGGGACCCGGCGGCCCTGCCTGCCCGCGAGAAGCTGGCGCAGCTGTTGATGGTGGGCGTCCGCGACGGCGACGACGCCAAAGGTGTGGTGACGACCTACCACGTCGGCGGCATCTTCATCGGCGGCTGGACCGACCTGAAGATGCTGGGACCCAACTTGGTCAAGGACCTGTCAGCCAGCACTGCGCTGCCGGTGGCGGTCAGCGTCGATGAGGAGGGCGGCCGGGTCGCCAGGCTGTCCAAGCTAATCGGTCCCGCGCCGTCGGCGCGGGTACTGGCGCAGACACATACTCCCGACGAGGTGTACGGCATGGCCCTCGACCGCGGCCACCGGATCCGCGGCCTCGGCATCACCGTCGACTTCGCGCCCGACGTCGACGTCACCGACGCCCCGGACGACACCGTGATCGGCGACCGGTCGTTCAGTCCGGATCCGCAAAAAGTCGTCGAGTATGCCGGTGCCTACGCCCGGGGTCTGCGCGACGCCGGGCTGCTGCCGGTGCTCAAGCATTTCCCGGGTCACGGACACGGATCCGGTGACTCGCACACCGGGTCCGTCATCGTCACGCCGCCGCTGCAGCAGTTGCAGAACAACGACTTGGTGCCTTACCGCGCCCTGTTGAACGCTATCGCCCCGCAGGGCGCAATGGTCGGCCACCTGCAGGTGCCCGACCTCACCGGCAACGAACCGGCCAGCGTCAACCGGGCCGCCGTGCAGATGTTGCGCACCGGCGTCGGGTACAACGGGCCGGCCTTCGACGGTCCGATATTCAGCGACGACCTGTCCAGCATGGCGGCGATCAAAGACCACTACACGGTGCCCGAGGCGGTGCTGCGCGCCGTGCAGGCCGGCACCGACGTTGCGCTGTGGATCACCACCGACGAGGTGCCCGCGGTTCTCGACCGTCTACAGAAGGCGTTGGACGCCAAGGAATTGAAGATGTCCGACGTCGACGACTCGGTCCGGCGGATCGCCAAGTTCAAAGGACCCAAGCCGGACTGCGGACCGTAAATCGGGCGGCGCCACCCCGCATTGCTTACTCTGAATCGACGCAGTCTCGCCGACAGGCGCGCAGGTGTCGGCTGGATAGGGGATGGCATGGCAGGTGGTACCAAGCGGCTACCCCGTGCTGTCCGAGAGCAGCAGATGCTGGATGCCGCGGTTGAGATGTTCTCCATCAACGGCTATCACGACACGTCGATGGACGCGATTGCGGCCAAAGCCGAGATCTCCAAGCCGATGCTCTATCTGTATTACGGCTCGAAGGAGGAATTGTTCGGCGCATGCCTGGATCGCGAGCTGGGGCGATTCATCGACGGTGTGCGTGAAGACATCGATCTCGACCAGAGCCCGAGAGACTTGCTGCACAACACGATTGTGGCGTTCATGCGCTACATCGACGCCAACCGCGCGTCGTGGATCGTGATGTACGCGCAAGCCACTAACTCGCAGGCCTTCGCACACACCGTGCGGGAGGGGCGCGAACGGATCATCGCCCTAGTCGTGCGAGTCCTGCAGGCGGGTACCCGCAATCCCGAACCAGACACCGACTTCGAGATGATCGCGGTGGCGCTGGTGGGCGCCGGTGAGGCGATCGCGACCCGGCTCAGCACCGGCGATACCGACGTCGACGGCGCGGCGGAAGTGATGATCAACCTGTTCTGGCGTGGACTCAAGGGCAAACCGGTTGAGAAAGACGCAGCCGAACCCTCAATTGAGTCCGGTTAACCGGTGAGGGGCCGTCGCAACACCGACTTTCTCTGCGCTGTGGTGATTGTCGGGCTGCTTGCGGGGCTTGCCGGGTTGTCGACGATCCTGCTGTTGCGTGCCCTTGAACATCTCACCTATCACTACACCTTCGGATCATTGCTGGAAGGAGTGACCGGTAGCAGCCCGGTCCGTCGAGCCCTGGGGCCGATGGTCGGTGGAGGGCTGGCCGGCCTGGGGTGGTGGCTACTGCGGTCGAGAAGTGATGTGCCGTCGTTGTCTGCTGCCATCGCCGACCGGAAGCGTATTCGTCTGCTGCCCTTCGCTTTCGACGCGGCGCTGCAGGTGTTGGTCGTCGGCTCCGGTGCGTCGCTGGGCCGGGAAGTAGCCCCTCGTCAATTCGCGGTGGCCCTAGGCGATTTCGCTACCGGATGGCTGAAGCGGCTGTCGGCGCGGGACCGCGAGATCCTGCTGGCATGTGCGGCAGGCGCCGGACTCGGTGCGGTATATGCGGTGCCGCTCGGTGGTGCGCTGTTCGCAGCGCGGATCATGTTGAAAACCTGGCATCCCCGGGCGCTGGGTGCGGCGTTGATTACCTCCAGCCTGGCGGTCGCAGTTGCCTCGTTCGCCACCCATGATCAACCGAACCTGATTTGGCCCAACCTGCACGTGTCGTATCGGCTGATCGGTTATGCACTGGTGTTGGCCCCGCTGACCCTTGCCTTGGGGCTTGCCTTCAACGGCCTCATGGCGTCGGCACGTCGGTCCGCGCTGACTCGATCGTGGCTGCTGATCCCGGCGATCGCCGGAGCGGGATTGCTGATCGGTGTCTGTTCACGCTGGTGGCCCGAGCTGCCCGGCAACGGCAAATCGATCCTGACCGCAACCCTCGCCGGCGGGATGACCCTGGAAACTGCGGCGATAGTTCTGGTTCTGAAACCCCTTCTGACGGCGGTGTTTTTGCACGCCGGCGCGAGGGGCGGGATGCTTACACCCGCGTTGGCCACCGGTGCCGCGGCCGGCACGGTGTTGGTGCTGACCGTCAACGCGCTGGCAGGAACTCAATATCATGTTCCGGCGGTCTCAATGGCCGGCGCAGCAGGCGTGTTGGCCATCACACAACGCGCCCCATATTGGGCCGCGATCTTCGTGTGGGAACTCGCTCGGCCTCCGCTGTGGCTGTTGCTGGTTTTCCTCGTCGCCGCCTTGAGCGCCTACGGCTTGCTGCGTCTCGTCGAGCGCTCCCGCATGCTAGAGCGCCCGTAGCGTGCCGGTCAGGTACGGATATCCCTTGGCGATGTTGCGCAAGCTGAGGTCCCAGCCGTCCTGCACCTGGTCCACGTATAGTCCGGCGCTCGCGGGCAGCAGCACGGGCTTGCCGAACCGCACCGAATAGGTCACCGCGTCGGGAAGGGCAGCTTCAAGATTCGCCAATACCGCTGCTGCACTGAACATTCCGTGCGCAATGACGGTGGGAAATCCGAACAGCTTGGCGCCGACGGAGTTGGTGTGGATCGGGTTGTGGTCGCCGGCGACGGCGGCGTAGCGACGAATCTGGCCCGGACTTATCCGCAGGATCGCGTTGGGCGCAGGCAGCTTGGGCTGCTTTTGCGGCGGCGGCTTGGGCTCGCCGGACAAGCTGGTGCGCTGCTGATGCAGGAAGGTCGTGACCTGATGCCATGCCACCTCATTCCCGACACTGACGTCAGTCACCAGGTCGACCAGCAGGCCTTTACGGTGTTCGCGCAAGTTCTCCGCGTGAACGGCGATATTGACCGTGTCGGTCACCTTGATCGGTCGGTACTGGGTGATCCGGTTTTCGGTGTGGACGGATCCCATTGCGGGAAAGGGAAAGTCGAATCCGGTCACCAGCGACATCAGCGTCGGAAACGTCAACGCGAACGGATAGGTGAGCGGCACCGCGTCGGCGTAACGCAGACCGGTAACCTCGGCGTATTCGGCCACATTGGCGCGATCGATCGGTAATTCGTCGACGGTGACTGTCCGGGTGGGCAGCTGGCCGCCACGAGGCACGAACGGCAACGCCCCGGCCGCCGCGCGCAGCATATTCTTTAGGCCGCTTGGCTGGGTCACGTTAGCCACAAGCGCCACTCCTCTCTCCCGCAAGCGGGTGGGCCCCAGCCGCACAGCGGCGAGGGGGCGTACCCCCACATCGCTACCTTGCTTTGCATCGTCATCGGCGCGGGTCACGCTCCCAGCATGGCCTGGCCGCAGACGCGAATGACGTTACCCGTCACCGCGTTTGACGCAGGGCTGGCGAAGTAAGCGATCGTCTCGGCCACGTCGACCGGTTGTCCACCCTGATACAGGGAGTTGAGGCGGCGGGCCACCTCGCGGGTGGCCAGCGGGATCGCCGACGTCATCTGGGTTTCGATGAACCCGGGAGCGACGGCGTTGATCGTGACGCCCTTCTCGCCGAGCTTGGGCGCCAGCGCCTGCGTGAGCCCGATCATGCCGGCCTTGGTGGTGGCGTAGTTGGTCTGCCCGCGGTTGCCCGCGATGCCGGCCATCGACGACAGGCCGATGATCCGGCCACCCTCGCGGATGCTGCCGTTGCCGACCAGGCCCTCGGTAAGGCGTTGCGGTGCAAGCAAGTTGACGGCCAGAACCGAGTTCCAGCGCGCGTCATCCATGTTCGCGAGCAGCTTGTCGCGGGTGATTCCGGCGTTGTTGACCAGGATGTCGGCGTGGCCGCTGTAGTGGTCGCGCAGGTGTTCGGTGATCCGGTCGACGGCGTCGTCGGCGGTCACGTCGAGCGTCAGGGCCGTGCCGCCGATGCTGGTGGCTGTCTCGGCCAAAGCTTCCGCGGCGGACTCCACGTCGATCGCCACGACGCGGGCGCCGTCACGGGCGAACACCTGGGCGATCGTCGCGCCGATGCCCCGTGCGGCACCGGTCACGATGCCCACCTTGCCGTCCAACGGCCGGTCCCAGTCCTTGAGCGGCGTGGAGTCTGCGGCGCCCACGTAGAACACCTGCCCGTCGACGTAGGCCGACTTGGCTGACAACAAGAATCGCAGGGTCGACTCGAGTCCGGTGGCAGCCGGTTTGGCGTCGGGGGACAGGTAGACAAGCGCGACGGTGGCGCCATGCCGCAGCTCCTTGCCCAAGGAGCGGGTGAAACCCTCCAGTGCACGCTGCGCGATCCGCTCATCGGTGCTGGCGGCTTCGTCGGGCGTGGTGCCGATGACGACGACACGACCGGAATGGCCGACGTTGCGCAGCAGCGGGGTGAAGAACTCGTGCAGAGCCGTCAGCTTCGCCGGGGTGGTGATGCCGGTGGCGTCGAAAACCAGCCCGCCGAATGAATCCGCCCAGCGCCCGCCGAGATTGGCGCCCACCACGTCGTAGTCGGTGTCCAGCGCCGCCCGCAGCGGCTCGACCAGACGGCCCTCACCACCGATCAGCAGCGACCCGGCCAGCGGCGGATCACCGGCCCGGTACCGACGCAATTTCTCGGGCTGCGGCACACCGAGCTGTTTGGCGAGGAACGCGCCGGGCCCGGAGTTGACGACTTGGGAGAATAAATCGGCTGCCACTGGGTTGCCTTCCGTGCTGTCGGGTATCAGTACCGTAGTCGAGAGCTAACTTACTCCAGAGTAAGAACAATGAGTAGGATGGCTCCCACACCGGATAACCAACAACTGACGGAGATAAGCGTGGCTTCTGACAACTCCTCTTCACGCTCCCTGCGCCGCGTCGCCGTGCTAGGTGGCAACCGGATCCCGTTCGCGCGCTCGGACCGCGCCTACGCCGAGGCATCCAACCAGGACATGTTCACCGCCGCCCTGGGCGGGCTGATCGACCGGTTCGGTCTGTCCGGTGAGCGGCTGGGTGCGGTCATCGGCGGCGC
>DASXJI010000248.1:0-7530 GCA_036497495.1 Mycobacterium sp. | reverse complement strand
CTCGCATCGATCCCTGCTGCGCATGCGGATTCGGTTGGCGACGCAATGGCTCCGGTTCTCAACAGTGCGGGTATCGGCAACAACGGCGCCGTCAGCGGCGCCATCGCACAGATGGGACAGTCCATCTGTCCCATGCTGGTGAAACCCGGTGGCAGCCTGGCCAGCGATGCGGCTCAAATCAGCGGTCACGGCGGCCTGGCCCCACCCATGGCCGGCTTCCTGACCAGCATGGCCATCCAGGCGGAATGCCCGGGATTCATGACATCAGTCGCCAACGGCAACATGCCGTTTCCCGTCCCCGGTGCCGGCGGCCCTGGGTTGCCGCTCGGTCTACCTGGGGCGCCGTCGCCGGGTCCGCAGTCGCTGTTGCCCGGCCTCAATCTTGCCGGCGGGCAACCCGCGCCTTTCCCGGGTTTCTAGGGACGCACTCATCCGATCGACGGTCAGTCGAACAGCGGCAATGTCGCCGAGGTGCGTCTCGTCTCCAACGTGAGCAGCGATCGTTTCCGATCGAGACCCCCGCCGTACCCGGTGAGGCGTCCGCTGGCACCGATGACCCGGTGGCACGGAACAATGATGGCGATCGGGTTGTGGCCGTTGGCCAAGCCGACGGCACGAGCGGCGCCCGGAGCGCCGATCTGTTCTGCGACCTCACCATACGACCGGGTCTCACCGAACGGGATCGTCAGCAGCGCCTGCCAGGCTCGCCGCTGAAACTCGGTGCCCCGCATATCGAGCTCGAGGTCGAAGGTGGTGAGATCGCCGGCAAAATACGCCCTCAGTTGGTGCACTGCGTCGTTGAACGCCTTGGGATTTGGAGACCAGCCATTGCGACTCGGTTCGTAGGTCTGGTCGACCATTCGCAGATTGGTGAGCGCTTGGTCGTGGCCGGCCAGCGTCAATAATCCGATCGGGCTATCAATGGTGCGGTAGTGGGTCATGCGATCTCCTCTGCTGGCCAATGGTTCACCGGATGCGCCAGCGTCGTCCACAGATGTTGGGTGGCGTAGGAACGCCAGGGTCGCCAGCGGCGACTCAACGCGCTCAATTCACGGTGGGCGCTCGGGAAGCCCAACTGCTTGGCGGCTAAACGCAATCCGAGATCGCTGGCGGGAAAGGCGTCAGGATCACCCAGGCCGCGCATCGCGATCACCTCTGCGGTCCAGGGTCCGATTCCTGGCACCGCCAGCAGTTGACTACGAGCCTCGTCCCAGTCGCAGCCGGCGTTGAGTACGACTCTGCCATCGGCAAGTGCGGCCACGAGGCCGGTGACCGTCCGACGGCGCGATTTCGGAACGGCCAGGTGGGCCGGATCGATGTCGCTGAGTTGCTCGATCGACGGAAACGTATGCGTCAGTGCGCCGTTGGCGTCGTGAACCGGATCGCCGTACGCGACTACCAATCGGCTGGCGTGGGTCTGCGCCGCTTTGATCGATACCTGCTGGCCCAGCACCGCTCGCACTGCGAGTTCGGCCTCGTCGACGGTGCGCGGTATTCGCTGCCCGGGTGCCTTGGCAACCACCGGGGCCAGGGCGGCATCGGAACTCAACACGTCAATCACGGCGTCCGGGTCGGCGTCGAGATCGAGAAGTCGTCGGCAGCGCGAGATCGCGATGGTTAGATCGCGAAAGTCGTCGAGCACCAGCACGCATCGGACATGATCGGGCGCCGGTGTCAGGCTGGCGATTCCGTTGCCGAACGGTAGTCGCAGGGTCCGCCGATAGGCGCCGTCACGCACTTCCTCGCAGCCGTGGACCACGCTGGCGGCAAGATGGCCGAATACTCCTTCGTAGGCAAACGGAACCCGTACCGGCAAACGCAGTGACACCGTGCCCGGTGACCGCACATGCGTTGCGGCAGCGTGCAACCGACCGGCCGCGCGCTTACGCAATTGGGTCGGAGTGCTGTCGCACACCAGGCGCACCGTGTCGTTGAATTGGCGGATGCTGGAAAATCCGGCGGCAAATGCGACGTCGCCGAACGGCAAATCCGTCGTCTCGATCAGGACCCGCGCGGTCTGGGTGCGCTGCGCGCGAGCCAGAGCAAGCGGGCCGGCACCGGTTTCTGCCTGCAATAATCGCTGAAGCTGCCGGGTGGTGTAGCCGAGGTGGGCGGCGAGGCCTCCGACACGTTCGCGGTCCACGGTGCCGTCGGCGATCAGCCGCATGGCCCGCGCGACGAGGTCGTCGCGAATGTTCCATTCCGGCGAGCCCGGCGACGCGTCCGGACGGCAGCGCTTGCACGCGCGAAACCCGGCACGTTGCGCGGCGGCCGCGGTCGGAAAGAACCGTACGTTACGGGCGAACGGCGGTCGGGCGGGACAACTGGGTCGGCAATATATCCCGGTCGTCCGCACGGCGGTGACGAACCAGCCGTCGAACCGAGCGTCCCTGGATTGGACGGCTCGGTAGCAGCGGTCGAAGTCTTCGTGCACGGTTCGACAATTACACCCGGCCACCGACATTTCTGGCGAGAAAGCGACATCGTGGTGCTCGACCGGGGGTGCCTGCAGCTGCCCAGGCGTGGCGGCGAGCTCCGGCTAGCCGGGCAGGAGGTCGTCGTCGGGTGATGTGTCCCAGGCGATTTCGGTCAAATCGGTGAATGCGACGACGGCCAGCTTCTCGCCTTCGCGGATCAATACCGAGTCGCTGAGCAATGTCGGCATGGTCCAGCCGTCTGCATGGATCAGGCGGATCACCGAATTGGCGTGCTCGCGTAAGACCGCGACAACGCCGGATTCCGCTGGGGCAATACACGCCACCAGAGACTGTGCGTTCATCGTGGGCAGGTCTTCGCGGGAGTATCCGACCATCGCAGCGAATGCCTCATTGGCGAAGGCGATTTCGCCGGCGTCATCGACGGCCAGGATGGGGACGGGTAGTCGGTCGAGGGCGAGCAGGGCCGGGAAGTCGCGCAGGAACTCGATTGCAGACTCGTCGCGCGGGCGCCCTTGGCGTTTGTCGCTGACTGAAGACGCCGACTCAGGGCCCATACGCGGTTTCCTTTCTTGGTCAAGGAAAACGTGCCCCGACTGCTGACTGCCGACGGCCGTGAGACCAGGCACAAAACCTACGGTGAGAGAGTACTTACTTACTACCCAGGTTGCAATCGAGTACCGTCAATCGCGTGCAAACGGCTGATACCTCGAGCCGGGATCGGCTGCTCGATACCGCGCTGGCACTTTTCGCCAGCCGCGGATACGCCGCCACCTCGACCGCTGAGATCCAGAAGGCATGTGGAATGTCGCCGGGATCCGGGGCGTTGTACCGGCATTTCCGCAGTAAGAGTGATGTTTTGCAGGCCGCGCTGCGGCGTGGTCTGGATCGGATGCAGACGTCGCGGGCGTGGCGCCATGCCACGACGCCGGCCGAACGGTTGGACGCTCTGGCGAGCGTCGCCGCGGCGGCACAGCAAACGGTTACCGACAACGCGGACCTCGTGCGGTTGATGCTGGTCGAACCGGATGCCGCACCGGAGATGACCGATGAACTGTGGGTACGCAACCTCGCGTTCGCGCACCAGATCATGGGGCAGGGGTTGCGGGCCAGCGCCGACGACGCCGGAACCGAGATCGACGACCCCGAAGCGATCAGCGCGGTGCTACTGGCCGCCCTAAGTTATGCACCAATCATGGAAGTTCTGCTCGGTCGCCCGTCCGGCGGCATGGACCCCGGTCGATTCCGGGACGCCTGGCTCCGGCTCAGCCGGGCTGTATTCACCCACGGCGTTCCCGACTAGATCAGCGTCGCCAACTGCGTCGGCTGGTCGTGGCCGCGCAGCGTGACGGTCTCGCCCAACGACCAGTGCGTCCGTTCGTCGTCACTCGCAGCGTTGACGGTGTCCCAGGATGCCAACAATCGACTCGGCTCGTCCTTGGCCAACTCGCACAGCCGGGCCGCTTCGTTGACGGGTTCGCCGATCACCGTGTACTCGAAGCGCTCCTTCGCGCCGACATTGCCGGCGACGGCGTTGCCGGCCGTGACGCCGACGCCGGCTTTGCACTCGGGCACCTCGCTGTCCAGACGACGGGCGATGGCGCGCGCCGCGCGCAGGGCCTGGTCTTCCGGCCGGTCGAGATGATTGGGCGCGCCGAAAACCGCCAGCACGGCATCGCCCTCGAATTTGTTGACTAGTCCGTGGTGACGGTCGACCTCCTCGACGATCACCGCGAAAAACCGGTTGAGTAGCTGCACGACTTCTGCGGCCGGTCGACTCGTCACCAGTTGCGTCGAGCCGATGATGTCGACGAAAACCACTCCGACATAACGCTCTTCGCCCCCGAGTTCGGGCATGTCCCGTTCGGCGGCAAGGGCAACCTCGCGTCCCACATGCCGGCCGAACAGATCGCGCACGCGCTCGCGCTCGCGCAAGCCGTCGACCATCGAGTTGAATCCGCGTTGCAACTCACCGAGTTCGGTGCCGTCGAACACCACCAAGTCGCCGCGCAGATCGCCCTCTTCGGCCCGCTTGAGCGCCGCCCGAACCACCCGCACCGGCGTCGCCGTCAACCAGGCCAGAATCCAGATCAACACGAAGCCGAAGATCAGCGCCGCGGTCGATATCACCAAGATGGCGACCGCCAATTGGGTCTTGCTCAGGTTATCGAGCAGCACGCCGCCCAGCAGCGCGGTAACCATGATGCCCAGCACCGGAACGCCGGACCCGAGCAGCCACACCGTCAATGTCCGGCCCATGATCCCGGGTGCCAATCGGCGCGGCGCCCGGCCTGCCTCGAGCGCCTGGGCGGCCACCGGACGGAGCGCGAACTCGGTGAACAGATAGCACGCGGTCGACACCAGAATGCCGCAGACGCTGACGCAGAAGCCGACGATCGGAATGAACGTGCTGTCGGCCAACCCGTAGAGCGTCGTCAGCAACGCGGTACCGACTACCCACAACATGAGGACGCCGAGCGCCAGCCAGAACGGAGCCGCAAAGGTGGCGCGCTCGTCGGCTGGGGTCGGTTCGTGCTCCTCGATCGCCCATCGCAGGCCGGCGATCGTCCGGTGGGTGATCAGGTACGTACCGAGTCCGAGCGCGACGACGCAGTAAGCGGGCGTGACGCCGAAGGTGATCCACCGGGGTGCGTCGCTGAAAATGCTCGGAGTGGGGAACGCGACGGTCAACAGCAGCGTCGCAACGGCGATTCCGATCAGGTTCGCCCCGACGATGAACACGGTCAGAATGACCTGGATGCGGACTCGCCGACGAGACTGGCTCTCCGATACCCGCCCGAGTAGCCAGGAACCGTAGGCCGGTGTTTCCGGCAGTCGACCGCTCTGCCGAGTCACCCGCTCCAGCACTCGTCCCAGCCGTTGCGCGGTCGATCGTTTAGCCACCATGGTGGCGTCAGCCTAATTGCTGCCGCCGCCCATGCTTAAGGTGTGTTGCGTGCGCCTCGTCATCGCCCGCTGCACCGTGGACTACGTCGGACGCCTCACCGCTCATCTGCCCTCGGCCCGCCGGCTGCTGCTTTTCAAGGCCGACGGCTCGGTGAGTGTGCACGCCGACGACCGTGCCTACAAGCCGCTGAATTGGATGAGCCCGCCGTGCTGGTTGTCCGAAGAACCCGAGGGCGACGTGCCGGTCTGGGTGGTGCAGAACAAGGCCGGCGAGCAATTACGTATCACCGTCGAGGACATCGAGCACGACTCCAGCCATGAGCTCGGGCTCGATCCCGGGCTGGTCAAAGACGGCGTCGAAGCCCACTTGCAGGTGCTGCTCGCCGAGCACGTCGAGCTGCTCGGGGCGGGCTACACCCTGGTACGCCGCGAGTACATGACACCGATCGGGCCGGTCGACCTGTTGTGTCGCGACGAACAGGGGCGTTCGGTCGCAGTAGAGATCAAGCGCCGCGGCGAAATCGACGGGGTCGAGCAGCTCACCCGCTATCTGGAGCTGCTCAACAGGGACAGTCTGCTGGCGCCCGTGAGCGGGGTGTTCGCCGCGCAACAGATTAAGCCGCAAGCGAAAACGTTAGCCACTGATCGCGGAATTCGTTGTCTGACATTGGATTACGACAACATGCGAGGCATGGATTCCGACGAGTTCCGATTGTTCTGAGCTGCCTCACTAGACTGCTGTCATGGCTCGACGCCGCAGTTCCCCGCGTCGGCAGCAGCCGTTTGGGCCGCTGCCCGCTGCACGTCGCGTGGAGACCGGGCCAGACGGACATGACTACGAGGTTCGGCCGGTAGCCGGCGCGCGAGCACTCAAGCCGTATCGTTGCCCCGGCTGCGACCACGAAATACGCTCGGGTACAGCTCATGTGGTGGTGTGGCTAGCCGATTTCGGCGAGGTGGCCCTCGACGACCGGCGGCACTGGCACACGCCGTGCTGGGCCAACCGGGCGACCCGCGGGCCGACCCGAAAGTGGAGTTAGTGCTCTGAATCGTCGGCGGGCTCGACCAACTCGATCAGCACACCGCCGGCGTCCTTGGGGTGGATGAAGTTGATCCGCGAGTTCGCTGTGCCGCGGCGGGGCGCCTCGTACAGCAGCCGGATGCCCTGCTCGCGCAGGCGCTCGCTGAGGGTGTCCAAGTCGCTGACCCGGTACGCCAACTGCTGGATGCCGGGACCACGCTTGTCGAGGAATTTCGCGATCGCCGACGAGTCGTCGATCGGGGCCATCAGCTGAACTTGCGCGCTACCGACCGCGGCGCCGCGCACCGACAGCATTGCCTCGCGAATTCCCTGATCGTCGTTGACTTCCTCGTGCAGGACGATCATGCCGAGGTGATCGTGGTACCACCCGATCGCCGCGTCGAGGTCGGGGACCGCGATGCCGACGTGGTCGACTGCCGTCACCAGAGCGGTGCTGAGGACTCGACGGGTGTCAACTTGATCGGTGGTCATCACGTAACGGTAACCTGACGGGAACGAATCCGCTTCTCCCGATCTGTTCGATCGGCTGTTGAACCCTGCTGTGGAGGTAGTCATGACGACATCGGTGATCGTTGCTGGAGCACGGACGCCGGTCGGCAAGCTGATGGGCTCGCTGAAGGACTTCAGTGCCAGCGATCTGGGTGCCATCGCGATCAAAGGCGCCCTGGAGAAGGCGAAGGTGCCGGCCTCGCTGGTCGAGTACGTGATCATGGGCCAGGTACTGACCGCGGGAGCCGGTCAGATGCCGGCGCGGCAATCCGCGGTCGCGGCCGGCATCGGCTGGGATGTGCCGGCGCTGACCATCAACAAGATGTGTCTGTCCGGCATCGATGCCATCGCGCTGGCTGACCAGCTCATTCGGGCCGGTGAGTTCGAGGTGGTGGTGGCCGGCGGCCAGGAGTCCATGACCAAGGCCCCGCACCTGCTGGTCGACAGCCGTTCCGGCTACAAGTACGGCGACGTCACGGTCCGGGATCACATGGCCTACGACGGCCTGCACGACGTGTTCACCGACCAGCCGATGGGTGCGCTCACCGAGCAGCGCAACGACGTCGACAAGTTCACCCGCCTCGAACAGGACGAGTTCGCCGCACAGTCGCATCAGAAGGCCGCCGCGGCCTGGAAGGACGGCGTCTACGCCGACGA
>DASXJI010000247.1:0-6966 GCA_036497495.1 Mycobacterium sp. | reverse complement strand
CGAAGATCCTGCGCGTGGCTTCGACTACTGGGTGTCGGCCCGTGCGACCGCAGTTCCCGGCGGGTCGGTGACCATCCTGGTCGGCGCCGACCGGGAACCCGTTGAATCCGTCGTCACCAAGGTGGCTGCGCTAGTCGCGTTAGGTTCACCGGTGATCATCGCGTTGGTGGTCGTGGGCACTTACCGGCTGGTGGGGGCGGCGTTGGGTCCGGTCGAAGCGATGCGTTCCCGGGTGGCGTCGATCTCAAGCACCGATCTCGCGCAACGGGTGCCGATTCCGGACACCCAAGACGAGATCGCCCATCTGGCGGCGACGATGAACGCCATGCTGGCCCGACTGGAACGCGGCCGCGCCGCACAACACCGGCTGGTCAGCGACGCTTCCCATGAGCTGCGCAGTCCACTAGCCACCATCACCGCTGCACTCGAGATGGCGTCTGGGCGGCCCGAACTGATGGACAACGATCTGATCGACGAATCCCTGCTGCCCGAAGCTCGCCGCATGCACCAGCTCATCGAGGATCTGCTGTTGCTGGCCCGCTCGGATGAAGACGCGCTGGAACTACGCCACGACGACGTCGACGTCGACGACCTGCTCCTCGCCGAGGCGAGTCGGCTGCGCGCAATCGGATCGGTCTACACCGTGACCCACATTGAGGCCTGCCGCACCGTCGGCGATCGTGGCGCCTTGGCCCGAGTGGTCCGCAATCTTGTCGACAACGCCGTGCGGCACGCCTCGAGCACGGTCACCATGGATTGCCGTGCCGTGGCGGGTCATGCGGTCATTACGATCGCCGACGACGGCCCCGGCATCCCGGTACAAGACCGGTCACGCGTGTTCGAACGTTTCGTTCGCCTCGACCCCACTCGTACGCGGTCGTCCGGGGGATCGGGCCTCGGCTTGTCCATCGTCGAACAGATCGTGCGGTCTCACCACGGCGCCGTCGAGATAAGCGACGCGGCCCACGGTGGCGCGGTCTTTACCCTCACACTGCCACTCGCACAGCACGACTCGGCCAGAACAGATCATGGGACTGGATCGCTCAGGAGTCGGTAGCCGGCCCCGCGCACGGTTTCTATGGTGACAACCCCGAACGGGACGTCGACCTTGCGCCGCAGATAGCCGATATAGACCTCGACGACATTGTCGTCGCCTTCGTAGTTCGAATCCCATACCGACCGCAGTATTTCGGACTTGGAGACCACATCGCCCTTGTTGCGTAGAAGGAATTCCAGCACCCCGTACTCGCGCGGAGTCAGGGTGAGCACAGTCTGGCCGCGGGTCACTTGTCGACGTGCGGGATCTAGCGACAGAGTCCCCGCGGTCAGCACGCTCGGGCGTTCGGGGGCGCCGCGCCGCAACAGGGCACGGAGTCGCGCCACGAGAACCACGAAGGAGAACGGTTTTGTCAGGTAGTCGTCGGCACCGATGTCGAAAGCGTCCGCTAAGTCGTATTCGCCGTCCTTGGCCGAGAGCATCAGTACCGGTGTCCACACCTGACGGGTCCGCAACTGGCGAACGATCTGATATCCGCTGAGCCCGGGCAGCATGATGTCGAGCACCACAACGTCGAAATCTCCCGTGGCGGCTGCCGCCAATCCATCCCGGCCGTCGTGTTCGACGTCGACGACGAATCCCTCTGCGACCAAGCCGCGCCGCACCGTCTCGGCGAGCCGGGATTCGTCCTCGACCAGCAGAACGCGCACGACGCCCTCCATCTCCGCCTCATCTACCCGGTGACCCCAGTAGAGCAGAATCCTGCGCGGGCATCGATTGCTCCTCAGCGTCTCCACAGCCACCGGCGGTCAGGCTGTTCTCATGTCCGACGTCACACCCATGAGTGACAACGCGCGCACGTTGTGGGTTGCCGCAGCCGCCTTGGCAACAGCGGCTGTGCTCGCGGGGTGCGGGAGCAGCGGGACCACCCCGACGGGCTCGGCCACCCGCAGCAGCACGGTCATGTCGGCGGCACCGGAGAGCAACCCTGCCGGCGACATCCCCGACAACCAGGCGTTCGTGCCGTTCACCCCGCCCGGGGGGACGTTCACAGTGTCGGTGCCGGAAGGGTGGGCGCGCACCACCGACGGCGCTGCGACCGTTTTCACCGACAAATCGAACACCGTGCGCATCGAGACTCACGCTCGCGCCACGGCTCCGAATACCGAATCCGTCAGTGTCGAGGAATTACCGGCCATCGCGTCGTCGACCGCCGGGTACCGGCCCGGGGCCGTCAGTGCCCTTCAACGCAAATCCGGCCAGGTCATGCTGATCACCTATCAGGGCACCTCGGCCCCCAACCCGGTCACCGGCAAAATCGGGACCGACGCCATCGAGCGCTACGAGTTCTGGCGAGACGGCTACGAAGTGATCTTGACCATGTTCGGCCCGGTCGGCGCCGACAACGTCGACCCGTGGCGGACCATCACCGATTCACTGCAATGGCAATGAAAGTCCAACCCTCGCCCGCGCTGGAGGCTCGCTCGCTCTACCGGTTCTACCGAGCCGGCGATGAGGAAACCCTTGCGCTCCAAGGGGTATCCCTCACGGTGCAGGGTGGCGAATTCGTCGCCGTCACCGGACCCTCCGGGTCGGGCAAGTCGACGCTTCTGGCCTGTCTGGCCGGGATGGACGACCCAGACGGCGGCAGCGTGCGGGTCGCGGGTCAGCGGATAAGCCATCGCCCCGAACCCGAACGAGCCCGGATCCGGGCCCGACATATCGGCATGCTCTTTCAGAACGCGAACCTGCTCGAACACCTCACTGTGGCGCAGAACCTGTCGCTGGTGCGTGGGCTGCCGCACCGCGCAGCGATCGATCGACCCGACGTGCTGAGAATGCTCGGCCTATCCGAGCGCGCCGCGGCCTACCCCGGCCGGCTCTCGGGTGGAGAGCTGGCCCGTGCCGGACTGGCGATGGCGCTCGCCAATGCTCCCGCCGTCCTGCTTGCCGACGAACCCACCGGTGAACTGGACAGTGTCACCGAATCACAGGTGCTCGACCTCCTGGTGGAGGGCGCCGACCGCGGCACCGCGATCCTCGTTGCCAGCCACAGTCCCGCGGTCGCCGCCGCCGCGGCACGCGTGATACGGCTCGATGACGGCCGCGTGTCGTCGTGACCACCTGTCCCAGCGAGCAGGAAGCCGTCATCGACGCGACCATCACGACGTCGGCCGTCGTCGAATGTATCGGCGTGAGCCGCACTTTCGGCTCAGGTGCCACCGCGGTGCGCGCAGTTCGGGACGTGAACTGCCGAATATCGCCGTGGGCGCGCATCGCCGTCACTGGACCGTCGGGATCGGGAAAGTCCACCCTGCTGCACATGATCGCCGGACTCGACGCCCCGACCGCTGGATCGGTGCGCTGGCCCGCACTGCAGGACGGCCGGCGTGACCACTCGAGAGGGATCGGCGTGGTGTTTCAGGGCCCGAGCCTGCTGCCCAGCCTCGACGTCACCGAGAACGTCGCACTGCCGCTGTTGTTCGCCGGGCAGGCCGAGCACACCGCGATGCGCGATGCGCGCGCTGCACTCGACCTGGTCGGAATCGGCGACTTGGCCGCCAAACTGCCCGATGAACTGTCGGGTGGACAGTCGCAGCGGGTCGCTATTGCGCGGGCGCTGGCCGCCCGCCCGAGATTGATCCTCGCCGATGAACCCACAGGAAAATTGGACCATCACACCGCCGACAGGGTCATCACCGTCCTGCTGGACACCGCGATCACCATCGGCGCCGCCGTGATCGTGTCCACCCACGACCCCGTCGTCGCGGGGCGGCTACCTGATCGATGGATGATGCGCGACGGCCACCTCGACACACGTCCAACGCCGATCGAAGTGTGACGTGATTGCAACCTGGACGCTGGGACTTCTGCGCCGCCGACCGGGCCGGCTGGCGGCGACCGCCGCGGGCATCGCCGCGGCCGTCGCGCTGCTGGCCTGCCTGGGCAGTTTCCTTGCCGCCGCCGAAGGTTCGATGACCGCCCGCGCGGTCGCCAGTGTGAGTGTCGACTGGCAGGTCGAAGTCCAGCCAAATGCCCAACCATCCACGGTGGTGGACACCATGCAGTTCGCTCCCAGCGTGAACGCAGCGCTGCCGGTCGGCTTCGCCAACTCCGCCGGATTCGTGGCACAGACGAGTGGAAGCACCCAAACCACCGGCCCCGGAATCGTATTGGGCATCCCCCCGAACTACCGAGCGCAGTTTCCGGGAGCCATCCGCACTCTTGTTGGCGCCGACAATGGGGTCCTTGTGGCCCAACAAACCGCCGCCAATCTGCATGTGGCGCCCGGCGACACGGTCCAGATCGGGCGGGCAGGCCTGGCGCCGGTCGACGTCATCGTCGACGGCATAGTCGACCTGCCCCAGGGCGATTCGCTTTTCCAGAAGATCGGCGCACACGTCGGCGCCCAACCCGTCGCACCGCCGGACAACGTGCTGATCCTCGGAAACACACAGTGGCACAACGTGTTCGACCCGCTGTCGACGTCACGGCCCGACCTGATCAGCACCCAGATCCACGCCGCACTCGACCACGCGCTGCCGCCCGATCCCGATTCCGCCTACACCCAGGTCAACGCCGCGGCGCACAACCTCGAAGCCCGCAGCTCCGGCGGCGCCGTCGTCGGAAACAACCTCGGCGCCGCGCTCGATGCGGCGCGCGGCGACGCCGCATACGCCAAGTTGCTGTTCCTGTTCCTCGGCCTGCCCGCCGCCATCCTCGCGGCACTGCTTACCGCGACTGTCGTCACCGCAGGCGCAGCGCGTCGACGACACGACCAAGCCCTGCTACGCGCCCGCGGTGCGACGCAGGGTCAATTGATTCAGCTGGCCGCGGCAGAGGCCATCGTCGTCGGGATGATCGGCAGCGGGGTCGGCCTGGTTGCCGCGGCCCTGGTCGGCCTGGCCACGTTCGGATCACCCAGCTTTGGCGCCGACACGCCCCACGCGATCGGTTGGGCCGGCGCCTCGGCCGCCACGGGCCTGGCGATCGCGGCCGCGACGGTGTTGGCCCCGGCCTGGCGAGACCTGCGCAGCGCCACCGTCGTGATCGCGCGGGCCGATGTGCGCAGAACCACGGCCCCGCGCTGGACGCGATTCGGTCTGGACATCGTTGCGCTGGCGGTGTCTGGCCTGCTGTTCTGGTTGGCCGCGCGCACCGGCTACCAGATAGTGCTCGCCCCCGAAGGGGTCCCTGCGATCTCGGTGTCCTACTGGGCTTTCGTCCCCCCGGCCTTGCTGTGGATCGGCGCCACCCTGCTGGTCTGGCGACTGGCCGATCTGCTCCTTGGCCGCGGCTGGCCAGTCGTGGCTCGCGCACTGCAACCGGTGACCGGGTCCTTATCGCGCGTCGTGGCCCACTCGCTATCTCGGCAACGCGCGCCGCTTTCGCGGGCGATCGTGCTATTGGCCCTCGCCATCGCATTCGCCGCGTCCACCGCGACGTTCAACGCCACCTATCAGGCTCAGGCGGAAGTCGACGCCCAACTCACCAACGGTGCCGACGTCACCGTCACCGAACCACCGGGCGCGGTCGTTCATCCGGGCGCGGCGAGACAACTGACCGCAATACCGGAAGTGCGGGCGGTGGAACCGCTGCAGCATCGATTCGCCTACATCGGCTCCGACCTCCAGGACATCTATGGTGTCAACCCAGCCACCATCACCAACGTTACCGCGTTGCAGGACAATTACTTTCAGGGCGGCACGGTCGGGCAGTTAATGCACGAGCTGGCCGCGCAGCCCGATTCCCTGCTGGTCAGCGCCGAAACGGTGAAAGACTTCCAGCTGGCTCCCGGTGACACCATCAATCTACGGCTGCAAGACGCCCACACCCACCAACTCACCACCGTCGGATTCCACTACATCGGGATCGTCACCGAGTTCCCCACCGCCCCGAAGGACAGCTTTTTTGTCGCCAACGCCGGCTACCTCGCCCAACACACCGGCAGCGACGCCGTCGGGGCTTTCCTCGCCGATACCGGCGGACGTCACACCACCGCTGTCGCCGACCGGATCAAGACAACTGTCGGCACGTCGGCGACGGTCACCGATATCGCCACCACCCGCGGCAGTGTCGGATCGAGCCTGACTGCGGTCAACCTCGCCGGCCTCACCCGCATCGAGCTAGGGTTCGGCCTGGTCCTGGCCGCCGCGTCCGGAGCCCTGGTACTTGCGCTGGGACTCACCGAGCGGCGGCGCAGCTTCGTCATCGCCAATGCACTGGGAGCCACCGGACGCCAACTGCGGTCGCTTGTGCTGGCCGAAGCCGCCGCCCTCGTGGGGTGCGGTCTCACCGCTGGGGCCGTCCTCGGCTGGGCGCTGTCGCGGATGCTGGTCAGTGTGCTCACCGGCGTCTTCGACCCGCCACCGACAGCGCTGTCGGCACCATGGATCTACCTCGCCGCGACCGTCGCCGCCACCATCGTCGCGATCGGCGTAGTGTCGGCCGCCACCGTCCGCCTAGCGCGACGGTCGCTACTGACGGTGCTCAGCGAGCTGTAGTTGTGTTTCGTGCGATCGCGCCTCACAGGCAGTCGACGCAGGCGGGACTCATCGCCCAACGGCTGGGGCTTGGTGGATGCGGCGCAACTGCCGAGATGGGGTGGAGCGCGGCGCGACGGCTGGGACGGGCGATTGGCCGTGACATGCTCGTTTGAGACGCGCGCGGTGACGCGCCACTGGGACTGGTTAGCTCATAACCCAGAGGTCGCAGGTTCGAATCCTGTCCCCTGTCCCCGCTACCATGTCCCCGCTACCAGGTAAAACGGCCCTGGGAGATCTCTCCGGGGGCCGTTTACATGGCCGCCGGGACGCACGCGCGTCGACCAGCCTTTGCGACTGATCTATCTAATGGGACCCGTTGGATTTTCATCAGTAGTCCCGCCGGAGCTGACACTGCTCAAAGACTCGGTGGCATCCTGTCGCGGTGATGGCCACGGCACCGGTTTGGGTCGCATCCGGACGATC
>DASXJI010000246.1:0-6975 GCA_036497495.1 Mycobacterium sp. | reverse complement strand
GCCGACCAATTCGACGAGCTCTTTGGCCAGCGCCAGCCGCTCCCCGTCGTCCTTGCTGGTCTCGCGCGGGTCGAAACGGACGTTTTCCAGCAGCAGAACGTCCCCGTCGGCCAGGTGCCCGGCACGCGCCCGCGCGTCAGCGCCCACGACGTCGTCGGCCAACTGCACGTCCTTGCCCAGCTGGTCACCCAGCGCCGCGGCGACCGGGGCCAGCGACAGTTTCAGATCGGGTTCGCCGGTGGGCCGTCCCAGATGGGCGGTTACCACCACTTTGGCGCCGGCGTCGGCCAGCGCCTTGATCGTGGGCACCGACGCGGTGATACGGCCGGGATCGGTGATGACACCGTCGTTGAGCGGCACATTCAGATCGGATCGAACCAGCACGCCACGACCCGAAACGCCCTGCGCGAGAAGGTCGTCCAGGTTGGGGATAGACACGGCTACAGCGACTTGCCGACCAGTGCGACCAAATCAACGAGGCGGTTGGAGTAGCCCCACTCGTTGTCGTACCAGGACACCACCTTGGCCTGGTTGTCGATCACCTTGGTCAGGCCCGAGTCGAAGATCGAGCTGTGCGGGTCGGTGACGATGTCGGTGGAAACGATCGGGGCGTCGTAGTACTTGAGAATGCCCTTCATCGGACCGTCGGCGGCGGCCTTCATCGCGGCGTTGATCTGCTCTGCGGTGGGCGACTTGGACAACTCCGCGGTCAAGTCGGTAACCGAACCGGTCGGAACCGGTACCCGCAAGGCGTAGCCGTCCAGCTTGCCCTTGAGCTCGGGCAATACCAGCCCGATCGCCTTGGCCGCACCGGTAGAGGTGGGCACGATGTTCAGCGCCGCGGCCCGGGCCCGTCGCAGATCCTTGTGCGGACCGTCCTGCAGGTTCTGGTCCTGGGTGTAGGCGTGGATCGTGGTCATCAGGCCCTTGACGATGCCGAACTCATCGTTGAGCACTTTGGCAATCGGCCCAAGGCAGTTCGTGGTGCACGATGCGTTGGAGATGATGTTCTGGCTGCCGTCGTACTTGTCGTCGTTGACGCCCAGCACGATGGTGATGTCCTCGTCGGTCGCCGGCGCGGAGATGATCACCTTCTTGGCTCCGGCGTCCAGGTGGCCCTTGGCCTTCGCGGCATTGGTGAAGATGCCGGTGGACTCCACCACGACGTCGACGCCAAGGTCACCCCAGGGCAACGCGGCCGGGCCTTCCTTGATCGCCAGCGCCTTGATCTTGGCGTTGCCGACGACGATGGTGTCGTCGCCCTCCAGGCTGACGTCGTACGGCAGCCGGCCTAGGATCGAGTCGAATTTCAGCAGGTGCGCCAGTGTCGCGTTGTCGGTCAGATCGTTTGCCGCGACCAACTCGATTTCGGTGTCCGCGCCCGCGGCCTGCTGCTCCAGCAAGGCCCGGTAGAAGTTCCGTCCAATTCGACCGAAGCCGTTGATGCCTACCCGGACCGTCACGTGTCTCTCCTTCGTGGCTGACGAAATGCTCGCTGCCAGCCTAGTAGCTGCGGGAATGCGCCGCGAATCCGGTGGTTCAGGTCACGCCGATCGGGCTGCTGGGCCGACCACGACCTCCGTGGTCATACGGGTGGACAGGCAACTCGTCATCGGCTTCGGGCCAGGGCTGGCGGGCCAGCATGTCGTCGACGGAGACGTAGCCTTGCTCGATCAACCCGGTCTTCGCGTCGACAATGCGGTACCGCTGTTTCTTCGTCTGAATCGGTTGGCCTTCCAGGATGATCACCCGCAGGTCGCCCTCGTCCAACTGGCAGCGCCGCTGGACCGCCTGCACCAACTGCTCGTTGTGCAGGTGGCCTTCGCCGAAATTCCAGCCGATCAGCGGCCCGGCGACGGTTTCGCCTTCGCGCAGCACGTAATCCGACGCATTCTCCAGCGCCCGTGGCAGCAATCCGTTGAGGGCACGGCCGTGGACATGCATGGACCGGAAGGCTCGGGCTTTGTCGCTGATGATCTCGGCGGTGGCCGAGTCGTAGAGCCTGGCAACCTGTTTAGCGGTCAGCGCAGAGCTCTTGATGACGTCGGCGTCGATCTTGTCTTCAACGCCGTCGCGGAAGCACCACACACTGGATGCCCAGTTGCCTGCGTAGTAGCGCAATGCCGGCAGGAACGAAATCTGTTCCGGGAACATATTTCCGACAATCGGAATCACGAGCAGCGCCGCCAAGAGCATCGCCAGCAGCAACGGTGAACTGAGGTCGTAGATCGAGATGCTGCCGTAGTGCCCGAACAGGTAGAACAGCGAGAAGATGAAAAAGATGTTCCACTCCAGCGGAACTCCCATTGGGAGGTTGGAAATGATATTGAGATGGAAGACCACCATGAAGGCGATCAAGGCCCACCGCCACGGGTGACCGCCGGCGACGAGGACCAGCACCGCCGGAACGATCAGTTCCGCTGTGGTGCCACCGACGTGGGCCATCACCTTGGGTATCCAGGTAGGACGTAAGTCGTTGACGGGGTCACGATAAAGCCGGCGCTTCAGCCAGTTGAATGCCTTACCGCGCAGCAGCGCGTTGTTGCTCGTCATTGCCGCCACCACGTAGGGGAAATGGTGATTCAGTTTGGAGATGGCCGCACCCCACCACAGCCCGAGCATGATGATCTTGAAGGCAGCGATCTGATCGGTAAACGGAAAGAAGAACACCAGGAGCTTCAGCCAGTAGTGCTCGCCGCGGGCAGCCAGGAAGATCGTTTTGTCGCGCAGCCCCAGCAGGGCCAGAGCGACGATCAGCGGCACCACCAGAACGGGATCGATCAGACCGAGATCGCCGCTCCCCGTGACTGATCCGCCATGGCCAGGTGCCAACAGCGCCCACACGCCGGACGCCAAAACGATTACATACAAGCCGACGTCGAAAATACTGCGGGTGTCGCCGCTGGTGAACGGAACCTCGTGCGGCCAGGGCGGTAGACGAATTGTCTTGGGTCGCAACCAGTACAAGAACCCTCCGATCGGAGGCCAGAACCGCGCGGTGAGCGGGCCTGACCCGCAGCCCAACCCCAACACCTCGAACAGCAGCGTGAAAATGATGAGTTTCTGGTACACGATCGGCTGGGTCCACCAGGTCTCGATATCCCCCAGTCCGCCCAGACCCGGGGTCAGCGAAATGACCGCGGCGGCACCTGCGGCGTACGCGGCCATCTTGAACATGTAGAGCAGATAGATCGCCGACGGCGTGCCAAAACCGTGTTCCACCCAATGCCGGGTGACCACCTTCATCCTGTCGGCGGCCGGTAGCGTATGCCAGGTTTCGTGGTTGACGTCTGGAAGGTCCGGGGTGATGAATCCCATGACGGCCTCGTTTCAGGTGTGCCACCGTTGGCGAGAACAATGTAGCGACATCACCACGCCCGCGCGCGAACTAGCTCACGCGTCTTCCATCAGGTCTGGGGTCACCGCCGATTCGGTGTCGGGAATCCCATCGACCTTCGCCTTACGGTCGGCCATCGACAGCAGTCGCCGAATACGGCCCGCCACAGCATCTTTCGTCATCGGCGGGTCAGCCAGCCGGCCCAATTCTTCCAGGGAGGCCTGCCTATGCTCGATGCGTAACTTGCCCGCCGCGGCCAAATGATCGGGCACAGTATCGGCGAGTATCTCCAGCGCCCGTTCGACGCGGGCGGCAGCGGCTACCGCAGCACGCGCCGAACGCCGCAGATTCGCGTCGTCGAAATTCGCCAGACGATTCGCTGTTGCCCGGACCTCGCGGCGCATCCGCCGCTCCTCCCAGACCAACCGGGTCTCCTGGGCACCCATCCGGGTCAGCAGGGCTCCGATGGCCTCGCCATCGCGGACCACCACCCGATCGGCGCCGCGCACCTCACGCGCTTTGGCACTGATTCCGAGCCGCCGTGCCGCGCCCACCAAGGCCAATGCCGCCTCCGGGCCGGGGCAGCTCACCTCCAGCGCCGAGGACCGGCCCGGCTCGGTCAGCGAACCGTGCGCCAGGAACGCTCCACGCCACGCGGCTTCAGCGTCGCCGATGCTGCCGCCGACGACCTGCGCGGGCAAACCGCGCACCGGCCGACCACGCAGATCGAGCAGCCCGGTCTGGCGGGCCAGCGCCTCGCCATCGTTGGCAACCCGCAGCACGTAACGAGTCGTCTTGCGGATTCCGCTGGCGGACAACACATGCACGACGGCGTTGTAGCCGTACAAGTCGAAAATGTCCTTGCGCAGCCGTCGCGCGATGCTGCCCAAATCCACCTCGGCTTCGACCACCACACGGCCGGACACGATGTGCAGACCGCCCGCGAACCGCAGCAGTGAGGTCACCTCCGCGCGCCTCGCGGTCACCGCGCTCACCACCAGGCGGCTCAACTCGTCCTTGACTTCGGCCGTCATCGCCACGCGTCGTCACCCCTTGGTCCGTTGCGACCCGGTCTATCTTCCCCGGTTTGCTGACGTTCCTGCTCGACCGCCATCGCGTCGGTGGACTTCGGAGACGGCGGCTGACCCAAGTCGCGCACGCTCACTCCGTCCAGCGCCGCGGCCAGCTTGCCCGGGTCATGTAAAGGTGTACCAGGCCGGGCCACGTCCGCGAACTGAACCTGGGCATCAAGCAAGGTTGCCGTACGCCGCAGTTGCTCGCGTTCCCGTGCGCTGGGCACCCGTTCGGCGTCGATGATCACGTCGTGCACGGTAAAACCTGGCGCGTGTTGGGCGAGTACGTGCAGATGACGTTCGACCGAGAAACCCGCCGTCTCCCCCGGCTCGGCGACCAGGTTGAGCACCAGCGCGCGCCGGGCCGTCGTCGCCTGCAGCGCCGCGGCCAGCCCCGGTACCAGGACATGGGGGATCACGCTGGTGAACCACGAGCCGGGTCCCAACACGACCAGATCGGCAGACATGATCGCGTCGACGGCCTGCCGGGTGGCCGGCGGATCGCCAGGCAGCAGCCGCACACGACGGACCTTTCCAGGCGTGGTGGCGATCGCCACCTGACCACGGATCGCCCGGAACATCCGCGGATCGGTTTCCAGACCCGAGACGTCGGCCTCGATGTGCAGCGCGATCGGGCACATCGGCAGCACCCGGCCCCGCACACCCAGAATCCGGCCGAGTTCGTCGAGCGCGGCAACCGGATCGGCGAGCACCTCATTGAGGCCGGCCAGCAGCAGATTACCGATCGGATGCCCCGACAGAGCACCGCTGCCGCTGAACCGATGCTGCATGATCGTCGCCCACAGTCGGCCGTGCGGGCTGTCAGAAGCCAAGGCGGCCAATGCCATTCGCAGGTCGCCGGGAGGCACCACCTCGAGTTCGCTGCGCAGCCTTCCCGACGAGCCGCCATCGTCTGCGACTGTCACGACCGCCGTCACGTGGGGCGTCAGTCGCCGGGCAGCCGACAGCGTCGCATACAAGCCGTGTCCTCCGCCGAGGGCGACAATCCGCAGGCTCATTCGCGGCCCAGATCCCGGTGCAACACCCGCACCGTCAGCTGCTTGTCGGACTCAAGCAGCTGCGCTAACGCCTCGGCGATGGCAACGCTGCGGTGTTTACCGCCGGTGCAGCCAATCGCCACGGTCATATAGCGCTTCCCTTCCCTGCGGTAGCCGTCAACAACCAGGGATAGCAACTGATGGTAGGTCTCCAAGAACTCCGCCGCGCCGGTCTGGCCGAGCACGTAGTCACGAACGGCGGGATGTTGACCGGTGTGCGGCCTTAAGTCGTCGATCCAATGCGGGTTGGGCAGGAACCGGACGTCCATCACGGTGTCGGCGTCCATCGGCAGACCATATTTGAAACCGAAGGACTCCACGGTGACGCTGGTCTGCGCGACGGTCTCGCCACCGAAGGCCCGTTCGATGCTTTCCCGCAACCCACGCACCGACAGCGTTGAGGTGTCGATGATCAGGTCGGCGGTCGCGCGGACCTGAGCGAGCATCTCGCGCTCGGCGGTGATGCCTTCGGCCAGTGTCTGCTCGCCCTGCAGCGGATGGCTGCGGCGGTTCTGCTCGTAACGGCGCACCAACATGTCGTCGGAGGCCTCCATGAACAGCACCCGCGGGGTGATGTTGCGAGTGGCCAAGTCGGTACGCACCCAGTCCAGGTCACCGGTGAATCCGCGGGAACGTACGTCCATCACGATGGCCAGCTGCGTGATCCGGGACCCCGCGTCCAGCCCGAGGTCGACCATCCGGGTGATCAACTGAGGCGGCAGGTTATCGGCGACGTACCAGCCGAGGTCCTCGAGGACCTTGGCGGCAGTACCCCGCCCGGCACCGGACAAACCGGTGACCAGAACGACGTCGATGCCGGATTCATTTGTGCCACCGTGATTGTCGGCCTGATGCAGCGATCCATTCTGATTCGCCCCGTCCATTCCCTCGCCCGTCATCCCGATGCCCGTTCAGCGATCCGGTCTTGCGTCGCAGCATCCGATCCGGCAGCGCCGCCTCGCAGCGCGTCGAGCACCGCGGTCGCCGTCGCGACCCCAATGCCTGGAACGGAGGTGATCTCGTCGACGGTAGCCTCCCTGATGCGGGCCAGTGACCCGAAATGCGCAACCAATGCCTTGCGGCGATACTCACCCAACCCCGGCACCGCATCCAGGGCGGACGCAGTCATCCGCTTGGATCGCTTGCTGCGGTGGTAGTTGATCGCGAACCGGTGGGCCTCGTCGCGCACTCGCTGCAGCAGGTACAGACCCTCGCTGTTGCGCGGCAAGATGATCGGATCAGGCTCCGACGGTACCCACACCTCTTCGAGTCGCTTGGCCAGGCCGATCACCGCGACGTCTGTGATACCCAGTTCGACGAGGACCGCGCTGGCCGCGTTCACCTGCGGGGCACCGCCGTCGACGACGTACAGATTGGGCGGATAGGCAAATCGACGTGACTTACCCTCCGGTGAGAGGATTTTCGGATCCTCTTGATCTTGGATGTGCCGTACGAACCGACGACGGGTCACTTCGGCGATCGAGGCGACGTCGTCGGAACGACCGTG
>DASXJI010000245.1:0-8300 GCA_036497495.1 Mycobacterium sp. | reverse complement strand
ATCTGGCGGGTCCTGGACGCAGATGACGACGTGCGCGCGGTCGTGACCACCGGTGTGGGCAAAGCATTCTCGGCAGGCGGTGACATGGTGATGTTCGGTCGCCTGATCGAGGACCAGGTAGCGCGTACGTTCCAGATCCACGAGGCCAGGACGGTCTTCCTCGAGGTGATCAACTTCCCCAAGCCCCTGGTGTCCGCCGTCAACGGACCGGCCGTCGGCCTGGGCTGTTCGATCGCCCTGTTGTCCGATCTGCTGGTGATGGGGGAGAGCAGCTATCTGGCCGACCCGCACGTCGCGGTGGGGTTGACTGCGGGCGACGGCGGCGCCGCGATGCTGCCATTGCTGATCGGCATGATGAAGGCCAAAGAGTATGTGCTGCTGGGGGATCGGATCACCGCGCCGATCGCAGAGAAGCTCAATCTGGTCACCAAGGTCGTCGCCGACGATGCGGTGCTGGATGAGGCGCTGGCGCTGGGTGAGCGCCTCGCCGCCTTGCCGCCGCAAGCCCTGCGGTCGTCGAAGGTGGCGCTCAACATGCATCTGAGCCGGGCCGCCCATGGGGTGCTCGAGTACGCGCTCGCCGAAGAGTTGACCTCGTTCTCGACGCCCGAGTTCAAGGAACGGGTCGCCGCGTTCCGCGCGCGTTCGAAGAAGTAGGGGACTCGTCCGACGCTGCGGCGCAACGGCGTTCGGCTACGTGCGCCGGTTGCGCGAACGCGAAGTCTTGGGGGCGGCTCGACCACCGATCGCGTCGAGGCGAGCGAGGATGTCGAAGGCCTCCCCGAAAGATCGTGCGAGGTCGTCGGCACGGCCGGAGGACCACTGGTCCAATGCCGCGATGAGCGCGTTGCGCACCGCCCCTGCGACGATGATCGGGCGCAGGTCCGTCGCGGGATCGGCGCCGAGCCGTTCGGCGTTGGTCCGCACGAACCGCTCGGTGAGCTCGGCGTCGCCGTTGATCGTGTCGACGAGGTCGGGGCTGTCACGGACGAGCACCTTGAGCTGCTCGATCAGGGCGAGATCGACCTCGTCGCCACCGAGGACACCGATGGCGGCCGTTCGCCAGGCGGTGAGGAGGTCCTCGTTTGCGGGGCGCTGGTCCACCGCGTCGCACAGGACGACGAGGCTGCGGCGGGGGACGGCCAGGAGCAGGTCGCGTTTCGCCGCGAAGTACCGGAAGAACGTCCGCACCGATACCCCGCACGCTCGGGCGATGTCGTCGGTCGTGACGTTGTGGTAGCCCTGTTCCGCGAACAACCGGAGTGCGACCTGCTCGATCTCGCCCGCGACGAGGCGACGGCGACGATCCCAGACCCCTTCTTCTACGAGCGCGGCCGGAGCGGCGGGTTTGGTCATCACGGACACGACTCTAGACAAACTGCGCTCACGACCCTAGACAAACTGTGGCAGAGCCTGCCAAGATTGGCAGCCACCCGCAACCTTTGCTTCCGGCCGGAAGCGAAGCGGCTGCAACACGACTGTCGGGAGGCATCGATGAGCGAGACCGGTCAGCGTTCGGAGATCGCAACCGGCACTATCGACGTTCCGGGGTACGTGTCCACGGACGGGTACTTCGGAACGCCGTACGTGGACATCGACGAGGAGCGATCGGAACCGATCGCGCATCGCTACCTCCACGGTGGGTTCGCGGACACCGCTACTCGCTGGGCGTTCTGGTTCCCGACCGACGGGCAGTACCGCGGACGGATCCTCCAGCCGCTCGAGGGCGCCCACGGCGGCCACGAGAACGCCTTCGGCAACGACCTCGTGGCTGGCTTCCTCGGCGGGCTGCGGATGTGCGCCCGCCTCGGCGGTTGCATGGTGGAGTCCAACCAGGGCCACATCGGTGACGACCTCGACCCCCGAGGGGGTGACGACCCGACGCTCTACGGGCACCGCGCCAGCGCCGAGACGGCACGACTGGCCAAGTTCGTCGCCGCGCAGGTCTACGGCGAGGCGCCTCACCATGCCTATGTCTGGGGAGGCTCGGGCGGGGGGCGGCGCTCGCCGCTCTGCCTCGAGAACGCGCCCGATGCGTGGGACGGCGCGCTGCCGTTCATGGGCGGCGGACCGATCGTGGAGCACGGCAGCACGGAGAAGATCGAAGGCGCGCAGGTGATGTCGTTCGCCACGATGTTCAACTGCCAGCGCCTGCTCGGCGAGAAGACGGACGAGATCGCCGACGCCATGGCGCCCGGCGGGCATGGCGACCCCTTCGTCGGGCTGACCACTCACCAGCGCGAAGAGCTGGCGAGCCTGTACCGGCAGGGCTTTCCGCGCGGCGATGAGTACATGATCGGCAAGCCCCTCGGCCAGATGTGGCTCTGGACCTCGATGGCTACGTCACTCCTCGAGCAGGACCCAAGCTACTTCGAGGACTTCTGGACCAAACCCGGCTACGTCGGATTCGACCAGCCGGACCTCGTCGAGCGCGATGTCCTGAGTTCACGGGCGACCGTGACGAAGGTGCTCACGGCCCTCGACGTGCTCGAGGATCCACGCTTCCTCGAGCCCCGGCACCAGAACTTCCGCCTGCTGATCATGGTGTTTTCCAGCCTCGGAGCAGATCCCTCGCTGCCCATGGTGGTCGAGCTCGAGGGCCTCGGGGAAACGGGCTACCGGCTCGGCTCGAGTGTCACGATGCTCACGGGCGCGGCGACCGGGCGGCGACTTTACTGCGGAGCCCACGCCGATGACGTCCTTTACTGCGACGGCGTGGGCGATGCCAACCTGCTCCGGTTCACCGATGTGCGGCCCGGCGACGAGGTGCAGGTCGACAACCGTGACTTCCTGGCCTTCCACTACTTCGCCCGGCACCATCTGATGAACGATCCACAATTCGACTCCCTGCGCGTCGACGATCGAGCCGTGTACCCGCAGCACCCCGTGCCGCGGCAGTCGGCCCTCATGGGCGTCGGCTACTCCGGGCTCTACAGCGGCAAGCTCATCTGGGTCCACCACACCAAGGACTCGTCACTGTGGCCCTCGCAGGGGATCATCTACCGCCAGGCCGTGCTGCGGGCGCAAGGGGAGGAGGGCGCCAATGCGCGGTTCCGGCTCCGTTGGGTCGAGAACGCCGAGCATGTCCCTTCGATGATGGTGCCCTCGCTGCCTAACCGGGCCAGCAACACCTGGCTGATCGACTACCTGCCATACATCGAGCAGTCGCTGGCCGATCTGATCGCGTGGGTGGAAGACGGCATCGAGCCCGTCGACACTGCCTTCGACTACGTCGAGAACCGGGTGATCCTGTCTCGGGTGGCCGCCGAGCGCCGCGGGATCCAAGCGGTCATCGCCGTTACAGTCAACGGCGGCGAGCGAGCCGAGGTGGGGGTGGGCGAAGCGGTCGACCTTCAGCTCCAGGCGACCGTGCCTCCGGGCGCCGGCACGATCATCTCGGCCGACTGGGACTTCGACGGCACCGGCCTCTTCCCGTTCAGCCACGACGGCATCGACGGGTCGACGGCGTCCATCACGCTCGCCACCAATCACGCGTTCGATCGGCCAGGCGAGTACTTCGTGACCGGCCGGGTCCACTCGCACCGAGATGGCGACCCAGCCGCGAGCTCGTGCAGGATCGCCAATGTCGCGCAAGTCCGGGTGGTCGTCTCGTAAGTCCGAGCCGTCCGTGGGCGAGACCGAATCCGCCTGACCAAACAAACTGGGAGACGCACTCCGCTGCTGCCTCGAAACTTCAGCAGTCAGCGGGCTAATCACTTCTTCGGGTCAGCCTGCTGAGTCTCTTGCCGCGTGGAGCCAAACACCACCGTCGTGGCCACGGTCCTGCTCCGCCCCATTACGGTGACACGGGTGAGGCGATTGTCATGGTGAGGGAACGGGTCACGCCGAGCGCAGCCGAAGCCATAGCACAGAGCCTGCGACGACAAATAGTGGATGAGTTCGCCGACGGCGAGCACATTGGCTCTGCGGAGGATCTGATGGATCGCTTCCAGGTCAGCGGTCCCACCCTGCGTCAGGCGATGCGCATACTCGAGGCTGAGGGGCTGGTGAAGGTGCGTCGCGGAAACAGCGGAGGATTCTTCGCCAGTACACCGTCGATCGACGTCGTCTCTCGTTCAGCGTCGGCGCTTTTGCGGCGGCAGGGCGCACAACCGGCGGACGTGATCTACATGGCGCAGTTGATCGGCCCAGAGGTTGCTGGGCGCGCGGCGAGCAACCCGGATAAGGCGGCCCGCCAGCGGGTGGCCGACCAAGTAAGCGAGGCGTGGGCTGATGGGACGGACGCAACGATAGAGAACGCAGTTAACGCGGCCGTGGGCTTCGGGCGAGTCATGGGCGAGCTCTCTGGTAGCCCATCGCTTGCCCTATTCTCCGCCGTCCTCAGCGATCTCGTCATCGATCTGCAATCCGAAGTCGCGCGGGCAACTCCGCCGGAGGTGCTGAGGCGATACGCGCGAAGGATTCGTGCGGGACACCAACGCCTCGCGCGCGCCATCGTGAAGGGCGACGCCGATGCAGCCCGCCGAGCGCAGCAGCGGATGAACATCATCGTCACGCCGTAGATTGACCGCCTGGCGCGGCTCGGAAGTGGCCACTCTGCGTGGTGCACCCACGGCGCACCGCACTAACCCACGCCTTGGAGCGACAACACAGTGAAGTAGCGCTGCTTAGCTATGGAGTTGAAATGACCGGTGCGTTGCCGACGGCGCCGCGCGACAGAAAATGAATCTGATCGTCGAGCTCTAGAGTCACGCGCACGAGCGTTGGCGCGCAATCCGATGCTTGCCAGCTGAGTCTCGGATGTGCGAAAGTTCATTGTGTTAACAGAATATTCTGTAAACACAATGGTGCCGGCGGGTAAGTGGACCGCGCAGAAATATGCGCAACTCACATATGGACTGAGCATTTGCCGGTATCACCGGCGCGGTCCCGCACCACTTGATACCAGGAGGTACGGTTCGGTGAAATCGGTAACGACGCAGCGGATACTCATTTGGTGGTACTGGGTGTTCGCCTCGATGACGGGCATAGCCTTCATCATTCTGTTCCGGGTGTTTCCGCCGCCGAGTTCCGCATTGTCAGCTGACGAGTTGGCGGCGTGGTATCGCGGGCATCTGGGCTCAATGAAGACCGGTGCCGTGCTGATGGGCTGGTCGAGCGGATGGATGATTCAGCTCGGTGTGGTGTTATGGGCGCAAGCGCGGCGCGTCGAGCCAGGAGGCTCGAAGATCTGGTCGACGGCCGTATTGGTGAGTTGCTCGATCTCGACGGTTTTCATCGCTTTGCCCGGACTGGCTTTTGGTGCTGCGGCCTTCAACGCCGAACGAGCACCCGAGGTTACCCAGGTGATGCACCAACTCGCCATATTCACGACGGTTACGACCGACCAGCTGTACATCCTCGCCTGGGTCGGCGTTGCGGTCATCTGCTTCATCTCGAAGGACAGTCCGAGTAACCCGTTCCCGCGGTGGTGGGGCTGGGTAACCGCGTGGGTCATCCTTGTCATCGAGCCGGGCGCCCTGCCGTTTCTGCCCAAGACGGGTGTGTTCGCCATCAATGGCGTCGTGGCGTTCTGGATCCCCGCGGTCGGGTTTGCTGGATGGTTGGTCGGCCAAACCGTGCTCATTCTTCGCGCTCTCAAAGTTCAGGAGCAGGAGGAAGCTGCGGAGTCCGGTGAACTCGCCACCGAGTACGACGGCGCCGCTACTCGATGAGCTTGGACATCAAGTCGGCGATCGATGATCAGTCGTCGCCGCGAAAGACGAATCATCGAATACCAGGCGAGGTGGGCGTCTGGTGTCTGATCTTCGGCGATCTTCTCATCTTCTCGGTGATATTCGCGGTCTTCATGCACTCCCGCGCCGCCGACTCTGGTCTATTCAATGAGTCGCAAGCGACTTTGCACCGGGGGTTCGGGGGGCTGAATACGGTCATTCTGCTGACGAGTTCGCTCGTGGTTGTCTTGGCAGTCACCGCGATTCGCCTCCGTCGAACCCAGACCGCGCGGCTATTCCTTTATGCCGCTGTACTCTGCGCGGGCGGGTTCTTGGCGAACAAAGCCATTGAATGGACGATGCTGCTGGCCGACGGACACGGTCCACCGGCCAACAGCTACTACATGTACTTTTTCGTCCTGACCGGTCTGCACGCGTTCCACGTTGTGCTCGGGATTGTCGTGTTGCTGGTGTTGGTTGGGTTCACCCGGAAGGACGCGCTGACAAACAATCAGTATTCGTTCGTCGAATCTGGTGCCTGCTTTTGGCACCTCGTGGATGTGTTGTGGCTCATCATTTTCCCTCTCCTCTACCTGATGCATTGACGTGTCCGAACTCTTCGCCGAGAGGCAGGTGCGCCGCGCCCTTGTCGTTTGGTTGATGCTTGTCGCCGCAACCATCGTCTCGTGGACCGTCGGGGTAAACCACGGAATCGACTATCGGCTCTCAACGACGCTCGTTCTGCTGGTCACCTTTGTGAAGGTGAACCTGGTGGGCATGAATTTCATGGAGCTCCGGGAAGCCGTCCTACTACTGCGTGCCATTTTCAACGCCTTCTGCATTGTCGTTGGCGCGGGTCTGATCGGCATGTACCTGACTAACATCTGACGCCACGAGACAGTCACGACACCGAGGGAGGGTCCTCAGTCGGCATGGACATCACGGCCGGCAGTGGCAGTCGATCCGAATGCGGACTTCGGTTCGACAAACTTCAGCTCGCCGACCCACGCCCAGATGGGACACTACCGCGGTCGAAGCAGTAGGACTGTGCCACACCGATATTGGTGCTTGCGACGGTGCGCTAACGCTCGAATTGCCAGCCGTTCCAGGCCATGAAGAACAGGCGAGAATCCGTCACACAAACTCCAGCCGTACCGGCAGCTTTTTCAATCCGCCGACGAAGTTGGTTTGCATGACCTTCATGTCACCCACCACCTCGATCGACTTGATATGGGGCAGCAGCACTTCGTACATCACCTTCAACTCCAGCTTCGCCAGATACTGTCCGATGCACATGTGGGGGCCGTATCCGAATGCGATGTGCCTGTTGGGTTTACGGTCGATGTCGAACGTGTCGGGGTGGTCGAAGACGTCCGCATCGCGGTTACCCGACTGGTAGAGGAGCATGAGCCGGTCGCCCGCCTTGATGTGCTGGCCACGCAGGGTGTAGTCGCTCGATGCCTGTCGGACGAAGTGCTTAACCGGCGAGGCCCATCGCAGAGCCTCATTCACGAGGTGTGGAATCAGGTCGGGCTGAGATCTGACCCGCGCCAATATCTCCGGGTTGTGGGCCAACGCGAGAACGCCGCCGGCCAGCGTGCTCGAAGTGGTGTCATGACCGGCAGTCGCGATTGCGATGTAATAGCCGTAGGCGGTGATCTTCGGGAAGAAATCGCCGTTCTCTTGGCGAGCGTTGGCGATGAGAGAAGCCAGGTCGTCGCGGGGATTCGCACGGCAGTCTTCGACGTAGGAGTCGAAATACGAAAAGAAGTCCTGGATCGCTGCGGCCCATTGCTGCGCGGCGGCCTGCGGTGCGATATCCGCAACATCATCGCGCCGCTCGTCAGGATCTGCAACGCCGAAGAACTCCTGGGTCAGCTTCATCATTTGTGGTTCATGCTCGGGTGGCGCACCGAACAGGGTCATGATCACGTGCAACGGGAAACCGAGCGCGAAGTCCGCCACGAAGTCGATCGGACCATCCGTCTGGAGCAACAAGTCGACAGCTTCAAGGGCGAGCTGTCGAATGCGGTCCTCCCACTGAGCGAGGTTAATCGGGCGAAACCAATCCCTTGCGATGTTTTTGATAGTGGAATGCTCGGGTGGATCCAGGTAGGTCAGCGTCTCCAGGATGCGCAAGCTGCCGTTGTTGATGCTCCTGGTGAATTCATCACCGGCCTGGTTGGCCAGTATCGGGTTGTGTGAACCCGGGTTGTCGCCGCCCCCACTGTTGAAGATCTGGGGCTGCCGCTCTATTTCCATGATGTCGGCATGCTTGCTGACCAGCCAAAGCGGGTCGTAGCCGTCGACGTGCGCGTGGCCGAGCGGAGTGTTCTCGCGCAGCCAGCGGTAGGCCCCGAACAGTGCTACCTCGTCTAGATGCCCCTCCGGGAGGATGATCTGACGGCTTACGTGTTCCGGAATGGGTTGGATGTCGACAACCTCGGTAGTGGTCATGATGATCCCGCTCCTTACGAGGGCTGGTACCGGTTGAGCCGAGCAGTCCGCCCAGGATTTCTTGGATGGAGTTGCCGATCTTGCCAACTGGTGTCGTGCTGTGGGATCGTCTCCATTGTGTTAATAGATTAAACCATCGAATTATATGACCGTTTGCGGTTTGCACCA
>DASXJI010000244.1:0-4247 GCA_036497495.1 Mycobacterium sp. | reverse complement strand
GGGTTTATGCAGAGGTGGTCTCCTCCCGGGCAGCGTCGTTTTGCTGCACGAAGGACGTGTAGATGTCCAGCAGAACCTGCTTCTGCCCCTCGGTGATCGTCGTGTCGGTGACGATCGCGTCGCGGACCTCGTTTTTCGGGCCGGGCTCGAGCATCCCGGCCTGGATGTAGAGAACCTCGGCAGAGACCCGCAGCGCCTTGGCGAGTTGGTTGAGAACACCCGCCGACGGCTTACGCAATCCGCGCTCGATTTGGCTGAGATACGGATTGCTGACGCCGGCTTTTTCCGCCAGCTGTCGCACCGATACCTGAGCCGCCTCACGCTGCGCTTTGATGAAGCTGCCGATATCCGACGCAGCGGTAGACACCACAGCGGCAAGGTTTTCGTCTTGCGTCATGGCGACCCCTCGCGTTGGCTGGTAGGTGCGAACGTGCTCACGGTAGCTAACTAGTGCTAGCTTTTGCAAGCACTGTTAGCAGGGCTCAGAACTTTTGCAAGCACTCCTAGAACAGCAGCTGGGCCAGTCCGTAGATGATCAGACCGGCCAGCGAGCCCACCACCGTGCCGTTGATGCGAATAAACTGCAGGTCACGGCCCACATGCAGCTCGATGCGCCGGCTGGCCTCCTCGGCGTCCCAACGCTCGATCGTGTCGGTAATAATCGCTGTGATCTCTACCCCATATTGGCCGACCAGATGCTCGGCCCCGCGCACGATCCAGTTATCGACTTTGTCCCGTAATTCCGCGTCGTCTCGTAGCGATTCGCCGATGCTCACCACCGCGTCGGTGATGCGAGTGCGCAGTGCGCTGGACGGGTCGTCGACCCCTTCGAGCACCAGTCGTTTGAGCGTCGTCCACGCCGTCGCCGCGGCGTTGGTGACTTCCTCGCGCGACATCAGCTGCTCTTTGACCGCCTCGGCCCGGGCGATGGTCGCGTCGTCGTGCTGCAGATCGTCGGCGAACTCGAAGAGGAAACGGGTGGCCGACCGTCGCAGCTCGTGTTCCGGATTGCGACGAACCTTGTCGGTGAAGTCCATGAGCTCGCGGTGGATGCGGTCGCCGACGAGATGGTCGATGAATCGCGGCGACCAGGTCGGCGAATCGCGCTCGATCACCCGCTGGATCACCTCTCCAGCGTTCAGCGACCACTGGAAGGCCCGGTCGGCCAGCAGTTGAATCAGCGCCTCCTGCCGGTTCTCGGCAAGCAGCGTGGACAGCACGCGTCCCACCGGCGGACCCCACTGCGGCTCGGCGATGCGCCGCACGATCATCCGGTCGATCACCTGCTGGACATCATCGTCGCGCAGCAGTTCCACCAGAACCCGCAGCACGGTGGCCGACTCGGCGGCCACCCGCTCGGCGTGCGAGGTTTCCGAGAGCCACTTGCCGAGCCGGCTCGGGATCTGCGCGTCGCGGATCTTGGTGCCGACCACCTCTGGCGATAGGAAGTTCTCCCGCACGAAGGTGCCGAGACCCTCGCCGAGTTGGTCCTTCTTGCGCTTGATGATCGCGGTGTGCGGGATCGGGATGCCCAACGGGTGCTTGAACAAGGCGGTCACCGCGAACCAGTCCGCGAGCGCCCCGACCATGCCGGCCTCCCCGGCGGCTCCCACGTAGCCGACCCACGCGTCGGTGAAGCCGGCGGCCTGGGCCCACCGGCAACAGAGGAACACCCCGGTGGCGCCGATCAGAAAACTCAAGGCCACGACCTTCATCCGCCGCAATCCCTGCCGGCGCTCGGCATCGGATTGCGGGTCTGCCCCGGCGAATGACTCCGCCAAGGATGCGGGTTTGGTCAGCGGCCCGGGTGGCACGCTGGACGGGTCCGTCAGCGCCGTCGGCGGGCGATGCGGATCGGCCCGGTGCTTGGGTCCCGGAGCGGGTGCGCCATTCAGTCCGACTGCCACACCACCATCATCCGCTATCGAAACGGCTGCTCGGTGGCGACGCCCGGTCGCCGGACCTGCGCAAGGGCCGGCCGATTTTTCGGGGTAACAGTTACCGCCGTGCGCACACAACGCTGTTGTCTGAGGTCGAGGCGAGAAAGCTTCGGAATTTAGCCGTACTATCGCCAATAACGACTGAATAGGAACCGGCAATAGTGGCACAACACATCCCGGCCGGGACAGTAAAAACCGATGGCCGCAAGCGGCGCTGGCACCAACACAAGGTGGAACGCCGCAACGAGTTGATCGACGGGACTATCGAAGCGATCCGGCGCCGCGGCCAGTACGTGAGCATGGACGAGATCGCCGGTGAGATCGGCGTCTCCAAGACCGTGCTTTACCGCTACTTCGTCGACAAGAACGACCTGACCACCGCCGTGATGATGCGGTTTGCGCAGATCACGCTGATCCCCAACATGGCCTCGGCGCTGTCTTCTAACTTGGATGGCTTCGAACTGACCCGCGAAGTCATCCGGGTATACGTCGAGACCGTCGCGAACGAACCGGAGCCGTACCGATTCGTGATGGCCAACCACTCCGCCAGCAAGAACAAGGTCGTCGCCGATTCCGAGCGCATCATCGCCCGCATGCTGGCGGTGATGCTGCGCCGCCGCATGCGACCGGAGGGGATGGACCTCGGCGGTGTGGAGCCGTGGGCGTACATGGTCGTCGGCGGCGTCCAGCTGGCCACGCACTCCTGGCTGCTGGACCCACGGATGAGCGCCGACGAGCTGATCGACTACCTGACCATGCTGAGCTGGAGTGCGCTGTGCGGGATCGCCGAGGTCGCCGGCTCGCTGGAGAAGTTCCGCGGCCAACCGCACCCCTCGCCGATAGTGCCGCCGCTGCACGACTAGCGGACTACGTTGGCGCCCATGAGTAACGCAACGACGCGGTCTCGCCTCAGCTCATGGGCCTATGCCCTGCGTACCACCAATCCGCCGCCGGACGGGCCGGCCGACACCGTCACCCGGTGGCTCGTCATCACCCGTGCCGCGGTGCTGCCGATGACATTGTTCGCCGGTCTGGTCGCCGCGCTGCTGGCGGTCGGGCAGCCCGGATTGGATTGGCGCTGGCTCACTCTCGCGATCATCGGAATCTTGTTGGCGCACACCGTCAACAACCTGATGAACGATCTGTTCGACACTCAGACCGGTCTGGACAGCAACACCTATCCGCGCGCCCTCTATGCCCCGCATCCGGTGCTGTCGGGTTTGGTCAGCCGCCGCACCCTGCTGGTCGCGATAGGACTGGTGAACCTGGCCGATCTGGTGATCCTGATCGTGCTGACCTGGGCTCGCGGCTGGCCCGTGATCGCGTTCGCCCTGTCCGGCTTCATCCTCAGCGTCGCCTACACGGCGCCGCCGGTACGGCTGAAGAAGCGCGGCCTCGGTGAACCGGATGTCTTTGTGGTCTGGGGCCCGCTGATGGTCTGCGGCACCTACTACTCGGCAGTCGGCCATGTCGGCTGGAACGTGCTGCTGGCGTCGCTGCCTTACGGGCTGCTCTGCACGACGGTGTTAATGGGCAAGCACATCGACAAGATCCCGTACGACGAGCCGCTGGGCATCCACACGCTGCCGGTGATTTTCGGCGAGGCGCGGGCGCGCGCCGTGACGCTGGCGATGATGGTCGGCTTCTACCTACTGGTAGTGGCCGCGGTGCTGGCCAAGGCGATGCCGTGGCCCGCCCTGATTGTCGTGCTGGCGCTGCCTCGGCTGGTCAAGGTGTGGCCGTACTTCCGCCGGCCGCCGCCTGCTGAGCCGCCGGCCAATTTCCCGGTATGGCCGCTGTGGTACGCGGCGTTGGCCTGGGTGCACGTGCGCCTAGCAGGCGCTTTGCTGGTGCTGGGCCTGGCGATCGCCGCGCTGTTGCAGTCCGATTTACTGAGCTACCTGGGCGACTTCTCGCACGTGTATTGGCAGATGTCGAGATAGCCCTGGGCGCTAGCTCTTCACCAGGGTGAACTGGCCGACCTCGGAGACGTTGCGCTGGAAGAAGTCGGAACATCCGATCAGGTAGCGCATGTATCGGTCGTAGACCTCCTCAGAGGTCACCGCGATGGCCTGGTCGCGGGCGGCTTCCAGCTCCTTCGACCAGGTGTCGAGGGTCCGGACGTAGTGGGCGGTCATCTTCTGCGTTCGCTCAACCGAAAAACCTGCGTTGGTCGAGTATTCGATGACATCGTCGTCGCTGGGCACCGCACCGCCGGGAAATATCTCCGCCGCGATGAACCGCATGAACTTCAGATCGCTCATGGTGATCGGGATGCCCATCTCCGGCCAGCGCTTGAGCGGGTGC
>DASXJI010000243.1:0-5599 GCA_036497495.1 Mycobacterium sp. | reverse complement strand
GTGGGGGCACCGGTCGTCATATGCGAACAGTTCGCCGTCGACGTTGCACAGCACGACGTCGACGCCGCCGAGGTTAACCCCGCGCACCTCGCCTTCCCACAGATCGTCGAGCGTTCCGGCGTATCGCCAGACCGTCGGAGGCGTGTCAGCCGCGCTCGACGGTGAAGATGTCGCCATTACTCAGCCCCGCTTGTCCGATGGTGTCGGCGGGCTCGAGGATCTCGCCGCCTTCGTTGCGCACGGTGATAGCTCCACGCCGCTCTGGGTCCAGGCCCCAGGCCACCAGCTGGCGCCCCAGCTCGGCAACCGTGCGCTCAGTCGGCGTGACGATGACGCGCCCCACGAAGTCGTCGCTGGCGTAGCCGAATAAGTAGACGCGCACCGCCGTCGCCTCACGCTGTCGGGATGGGGTCGAGACGCCACGGATCCAGACCACGGCGCAGATCCTTGCCGTTCTCCGCCGGCGCCGTCAGGCCCATCCACTCCTGCAGATCGATGAGCTTGCCGGGCGCCTCTCCCGCGACGATCCGATCCACCACGCTTTTGTGGCCGGCGAAACGTTGCGGCTCCTGCTGGAAAATCCAGCGGCACGGTTCCGAGCAGAACAGATATCGCCGGCCATGCATCTCGAGCGTGCAGGCGGTGTTGCGACCGGGCCTGATGAACAGGGTCGGGAGCTGGCAGAGGTTGCACAGCGCCGGCAGACCGTAGGAAAGCGTGTTCGTCTCACCCCTACCCTGCCAACGTCCTTCCAGCCGGTCCCACAGCGGCCCGTAGACGTCGTTCCAACGCGGGTATTTGTCGTTCAGCCATGATCGTTCAGCCGCGCTTGGTGACGCGACGTCGAACCACAACGTTGTCCGGTAGGTGTAGAGGCCCAGCTGGAAGCTGTGCTGCGCATAGTCGAGCTCCTCCACGAAAAGGTCCCAGAACCAGGGTTTTTCCAGGTCGAACTCGGCGAGGTTCTTTATGAACTGCTCAGTTACCCACTCGGTCATGAATTCCTTGAACGAACGCGTCCGCGCACCCAGCGGGGTGAGGTATTCCATCGCAGTTCCGGTCAGCGCCAAGAACACCCGCCAACATCGCCACCACATCTTGTCGACGAGATATTGCGCGCGCTGACGTGATCCGTTCTCCAGCAGCGTCCGCAACACCGGGTGCCCGATCTGGGCGTGGCGGGCCTCATCGGTCTGAATGCTGGCCAACGTCTTTTCGAACAGATGGTGGTGGGCGCGATCGGCCAGGGCCGCCATGGCCATGAATTGCAGGTTGGTGAAGCCCGTCTCGAACACGAAATTGAGCTGGATAGCGAGGTCGAGCGCATCAGCGGCGAGGAACATGTCGTCGAACAGGTGGCGTGCGGCAAGGATGACCCATTGGTTGGTGTGGTACGCCTTGTGCGTCCAGTCGAAGTTCCCGTCGTGCGAGAGCATGTCGCTGCCGATCAGCAGCGGAATCTGGGTATGGCGGATCTCGTCGAGAGCGCCCAGGGTCGCCATCATCCGCCAGGCGCTGTCACGGCCGAACCGAGCCATGCGCAACTCGGCGACCGCACCGGCATATTCGGCCAGCGCGATCGCGCCGTTGTGAAATTTGACCAACTCCAGCCAACCCTGGTCGAGTTCGTCGACCAGCCGTGGCTTCGACAGTGCTGCACGTACTCCGAGGACGGCCGCGTCTTTTTCCCGCTGATTCGCCACATACTCCCGGTAGGTGGTGCGGTAGGCCTCGCTCCAGCCCTGCCAAGCCTCATGGGCCAGCCAGGGGCGGCCGCTGATCTGTTCAGGAAAGAGGCTGCGTTCATCGACGTAGCGCGGGGTCCAGTCGACCTTGCGCGCTATGTCGAGCCAGTCGTCTCTTCGAAGTACCATTTCGCTGCCTCGGCAATCTCCATTCCAGAGTCGTATGCTGCCCCGGCCGCGGGTTCATCGGGGACTAGGTCGCCGGCCAGGAGTTCATCGGGTGTCAGGTAGTACGGGTTTTCGATCAGCATCTGGCCGATCAGCATGCGAGGGTGTGTCTTGAGCAGATTGCCGATGATTCCGGCGCCAAAACGTTCGATGTCGTACAGGCAAACGACGACCTGCGGATAGAGCGGCAGGTACCGGTTCATTTCGGACTCCAGCAGGAGCAACTCCTGCATATCAGGCACAACGTCTCGCCGCGACCACGTCTCGACCGCGCGGACAAGGTCGAACCGCCCGTCGTACATGGCATCCGCGACGGCGGCTTTCCATGCGCCGACGATCTCGTCGGCGCAGAATCGGCCTGACCGCAAGTACAAATCAGCCGCCCGGATCACGTCGAGCTGCTTGGCCGGGGCGGACGCGGCCGTAGCCCCGTTGCGTCCGAGCTTCTTGAAGATTTTGGCCGCATCGGTTTCATCGACCACGCAGATGCATTTGTCGCCCGCGATCAGCCCCGCCTCCAGGAACGGGATCACCACCTGGTCGCGTTGAGCCTGGCCCGCGTAGAGACCGCAGATGTGATCGCCCACCGCAGCCTCGAGTCCGTTCACTCCCAACGCAACACCAGAAGACATCGACCACCCATCGACGAGATTTGACGAGCATAGTCGAGGTCGCCGAATAGTGGAGGGGTGCAGTTTCGCGCAGGCTCCGTCGCGAGATCTGTTCGGTCTAGCATGGTCAATACGGTGGCGTTGCTACCCCTGGCAGGGCAGCTCGCACCGTTGGTTTTCGGCCCACCGGGCGCACGCGCAGGTCGTCCCGCGCTGCCAGACTTCGTCAATGGTGGCGTTTCTCGGTATAGATGCCCTTCGACCCGTTCGCGTTCGCGCGAGGCTGGATCAGCGGCCCGCAATTGACACCGACGACGGCAAACCCGTGGAAACCGCCATTTCAACGATCCCGGTCGACGGGCACGTCCACGACATCGCCGTGAGTCGCAACGGCGACCACGCCTACGTTGCGCTATCCAATTCGGTCGCGATCCTCAACGGTGAGCACCGGGTGGTGGCCAGCATTCCGCTGCCCGATCATCCGAAAGACCTGTTGATGGACGCCGACGACAAACAATTGATTGTCAGCCAGCGCGGCGGGGCGACATCGGTCGTCGACACCGACACCTACACCGTGAAAACCCTGCGAGACCGATGCGTTACGGATCTGGTGGTCAGCCCGGACGGACGCTACCTCTACGCTGCCCATCGCCAGGCCTCCGATAGATGGGACGCTCACGTAGTGACGGCAATCGACATTGCCGGTGGAACAACGGTTTTCAAGATACTCGTCAACGATGTCGCCGGACTTTCGATCAGCCCTGCCGGGGCCCTGCTGTACGCGGTTTCATCCGACCGCCGCAGCTATTACCAATACCCGGCGGGCCGGCTGACTATCGTCGACGCCGCTAGCGGCACCGTCGCCGACACCATCGCGGTCGGCGCTTGTCCGGAGACAGTGACCGTGAGTCCGGACGGCACCTGCCTGTCCATCACCCACTACGACACGCATTCGGTCTCGCTGGTCAACTTGGCGACCGGCGACGTTACCGCGGTCGGCCTGGGGGACGCTCCGCTCGGCATGGTGTTCACCCCGGACAGCACGCATGTCTATGTGAGCAATGAGCATTCACTGACCGTGATCGACACGACGACCAGTGACGCATACGACCTCGTCGCAGGCGACCTCCCCAGAGGTTTGCAGCTCAGTCCCGACGGAAAGCACGCCTACAGCACCAATTTCGGCGACGGCACGATCTCAGTGATCGATACCATCACCAACTCGATCACCGCGACGCTCGACGTGCTCAGCCATCCCGAGGCGGTAGCGGTCAGCGCAGACGGCGAGCGTGTCTATGTAGGCGACTACTGGTCCCGCGCCGTCGCGGTGATCTCGGTGCCAATGCTGCGCGACCTGGCCGGCAATACCTGAGACTCCGGTGACTCGTGCTGTCAGGACGAATCGGCTCGCCGATTTTCACCCCGCTGGGCGCACGCGCTAACTCAATCCGGTTGCAAGGCTAGTTAGTTAGAGGCGTACCGATCTGGGCTTGACCCACGTAATTTGTGCGCCTGAACACTCACAAATGAAGGAGACACAATGACTCTCATGCGGTTCGACCCGTTGCGCGAACTCGACCGGCTCACCGACCAGGCACTGACAAGCGCTCGGACACCGCGAACCATGCCGATGGAAGCCTTCCGGCGTGGTGACCAGTTCATCGTTGCCGTTGATGTACCGGGCGTTAACCAAGACGATGTAGACATCACGGTCGAACGCAACGTCATTGAACTGAGCGCTCGTCGCCAACCTCTGCGGCAGGCGGGCGACGAGGTGATCATCGATGAGAGGCCGCAGGGCGAGTTCCGTCGGCAGCTTTTTCTCGGGGACAACCTCGATCCGGACAAGCTGACGGCGAATTATGACCGCGGCGTGCTGACACTGACGATTCCGGTTTCGGAGGCGAGCAAGCCCCGCAAGATCGAAATCGGCCGGTCGACCGAAACGCCGCATGCCGTTGACGCGAAATCCGAAGGCAGACAACACGTCAACGCTTAGCCACCACGATGGCTGACGCCGCGCACGCGGTGGCCCGGCCGCAGACCAACAGGCCCGCCGGCTGATTGCTACAGCGGGTCGGCGCCGGTGTCGAACAGCTGACCGCGCGATGCGGCAGCGCAAACCAGAGGGGAAGGCAATGGCAACAGCAGTAGGAATCGACCTCGGTACGACCAACTCGGTGATAGCGGCCTGGCAGGGCGGCGAGCCGATCGTGATCCCCAACGCCGAGGGCGCCCGGACGACACCGTCTGTGGTGGCTTTCACCGAAAGCGGTGAACGCCTCGTCGGCCAACTGGCCAGACGCCAATCGATCATGAATCCCAAGGGCACTATCTATTCGGCGAAACGGTTCATCGGCCGGCGCTTCGACGAAGTCTCGGAAGAGGCCAAAGCGGTGAGTTTCGACGTCGTCAAGGGCGACGGCGATGCTGTCCGTTTCGACATACGCGGTAAGAAGTACTCGCCTGAGGAGATCAGCGCGCAGGTGCTGCGCAAACTCGTCGACGACGCGAGCAAGTTCCTCGGCGAGCGGGTCAAGGAAGCGGTGATCACCGTTCCGGCGTATTTCAACGACGCCCAGCGCAACGCCACCAAGGATGCCGGCCGGATCGCCGGGCTGGACGTGCTGCGCATCATCAACGAGCCCACGGCCGCGGCATTGGCCTACGGGCTGGACAAGAAGGGCCACGAGACCGTGCTGGTCTTCGACCTCGGGGGCGGCACGTTCGATGTCAGCCTTCTGGACGTGGGCGACGGGGTGGTCGAGGTCCGCTCCACGGCAGGTGATTCCCACCTGGGTGGCGACGACTTCGACCGCCGACTGGTCGACTACCTGGCCGACGAATTTCAACGCGACAACAACATCGATCTGCGCAAAGATCCGCAGGCGCTGCAGCGGTTGTTCGAGGCGGCCGAGAAGGCGAAGGTGGAATTGTCGTCGGTGACACAGACGCAGGTCAACCTGCCGTTTGTCACTGCCGACGCCAACGGCCCCAAGCACCTCACCATGACCATCAATCGGTCGAAGTTCGAGGAACTCACGCACGATCTGGTGGAGCGCTGCATGGGCCCGG
>DASXJI010000242.1:0-11237 GCA_036497495.1 Mycobacterium sp. | reverse complement strand
CCGCAGCGTCTCGTCGATGAAAGCTCCCAGCAATTCCGGGTTTTCGCGGACCTGCTGCTGAATGTCGGGCCGTGTGGCCAATATCCACGGGGCGCTGCCGAGCAATGAGGCGGTGGACTCTCCACCAGCGGCGAACAGCGTGATCATCATTGAGAGGGCAACGACGTCATCCAATTCGCCTGCGGCACATGCGGCGGCGAGGTCGCCGAGCAAGTTATCTTGCGGGTTGGCGGCAGCCCGAGCGAAATGATCGGTGATGTAGGCGCCGAGCTCCATCACCGACGCGGCCGCGGCGGCGAGCTGGTCGGCCGAGACCAGGCCCTCGAGCAGTTGAGTGCCCGCATATCCCCACTCGACAAGTTTGTCGACATCCGCTTCGGGCACACCAATCAGCCGGGCAACCACGATCATCGGCAGCCGGTTGGCCACGGCGCCCATCCATTCCATGCGCCCGGCGCGCAGGCCATCGATCCATACCCGGTCGGCGGTGTCGGCGACGAAGGCTTCCAGTGCGCGGATCTTCTTCGCCGCCAGATGAGGTAGCAGCAGCTTGCGGTGTAGAGCGTGTACCGGATCGTCAGCGACGGCTAGCGCGTGCGACGGATCGCCGATGGGCGCCATGGTGAAAGGCCTGATCGTGCCGTCTGGCTGGTACACCATGGTGGCGGTCAGGTTCGACGAGAACTCGTCGACACGGGTGATGACGTCGACAACCGCGTCCCAACTCGACACTGCGTAGAACTCCGACTCACCAATCTGACTGACCGGTCCAGCCGCGCGCAACTGGTCGTAAAGCGGGTAGGGATCCTGCAGAGAATCACCGTCGAACAGCTCGATCGGATCGCTAACCGTCATTTGTCCAGGTTGAGCGGCCAACGGCGGCACCGTCAACGGTGCCGGTCGAAGTCGAAAACCGAGCGCGCACGGGCGTGGCCGGGGCTCGTCTCACAGAGCCGCCGTAGCTGCGCTTACACTGAGAATCATTTCGACATTCGTCTCAAATAAGAGAATCGATGACTGGATGTTCTCTGGCGTCAGGAGGCCCCGGCGATGCCTCGAGACGACTGGGTGGTGGGCGGCGACCGCCGGAAGGCCGCGGCCGAGCGCATTTACGACGTGGCCACCGACCTCATCGCCCGAGAGGGGCCGGAGGCTTTCGACATCGAGACACTGGCGGCGCGTGTGCACTGCTCCCGGGCCACTATCTATCGCTACGCCGGCGGCAAGGCCGAGATTCGCGACGCGGTGGTAGCCCGCTCCGCGGCCCGGATCGTCGAAACCGTCCGCCAGGCCGTTGAGAATCTGCGCGGGCCGGAGCGGGTCGTCACCGCAATCACGGTCGCGCTCAAATTGATTCGGGCCGATCCGTCAGGCCAACTCATGTTCAACTCGATCCGGGCCAACGACGTCGTGTGGCTCACCGGGTCGCCGCTGCTGGCCGGCTTCGCCACCGAGCTCACCGGGTTGACCGACCGAGACCCCCAAGCCGCACAATGGGTGGTCCGTGTGGTGATGTCGCTGCTGTATTGGCCCGTCGCGGATACCACGACCGAACGCGAGATAGTGCAACGATTCGTCGCGCCGGCCTTCGCTGTGGACTAGCGTCGAGGTCGGTTTGTCGCGCGCATCCATTGACGGAGGACATCTATGGCGATCCGGGTCGCCCACGTCGGCACTGGAAACGTCGGTCGGCTGGCGTTGATTCAACTCATCACCGGTCCACAGTTCGAACTGACCGGTGTGTGCGTCTCGACACCGGAGAAGATCGGCAAGGACGCCGGCGAACTCGCCGGCCTGGACGTCTCTACCGGCATCACGGCGGTCAGTGATCTCGATGTCTTGCTCGCGACCCGACCGGAATGCGTCGTGTACTGCGCAATGGGTGATACTCGGCTGCCAGAAGCGATGGCGGATGTCATGCGCATTCTCGCCGCCGGTATCAACGTCGTCGGATCATCACCTGGGCTGCTGCAGTACCCGTGGGGAGTGATACCGGATAAGTACATCGCTCGCGTGGAAGATGCTGCCCAGCAGGGTAATTCGAGCCTATTCATCAGCGGTGTCGACCCGGGATTCGCCAACGACCTGATCCCGTTCGCCCTGGCAAGCACCTGCCAGCGGATCGAGCAGGTGCGTTGCATGGAGATCCACGATTACGCCAGCTACGACGGCGCGGAGGTCATGCACTACATGGGATTCGCCCGAACTTTGGACGAGATTCCGATGCTGCTGCAGCCGGGCGTGCTCAGCATCGCCTGGGGTACGGCGATTAGACAGCTGGCGGCGGGTCTGGGTATCGAGGTCGACGAGATCACTGAGTCCTACCAACGCGAGCCGGCGCCGGAGGATTTCGACATCGCCGTGGGCCACGTCGCCAAAGGCACGTTGGCCGCGCTGCAGTTCGAGATTCGCGGCATGGTCAAGGGGCATCCGGCGATCGTCATCGAGCACATCACCCGGCTGCGGCCCGACTTGCGACCCGACTGGCAGCAACCCGCTTCGGGTGGCGGTTCATATCGTGTCGAGATCACTGGCGAGCCGTCATACGCGGTTGACATCGTTCCGAGCAGCCGCTATGGCGACCACAACCAGGCGGCGATCGCAGGCGCGGCCGGCCGGATCGTAAACGCCATTCCGGCCGTGCTTGCCGCGCCGCCCGGAATCCGGACCACGAGGGATCTGCCATTTATCACCGGGAGCGGGCTGTACGCGCGCGAGGACGTCGTCGCGGTCTACTGAAAGTTACTGTTAGGCAGAATTGTTCGGGGCACCCGAGGAATTTCCGGGCCGGACCGTTTCAACTGAAGCCGGCTACTGGCGCTTCTTAAACCAGTTGACTGACGGCCGGCCACGTCACCGTGGGATACCGTTGCCGTTACCTAGAGTAAGGAGCACGGTGCAATGAGGACCCCCCAGACGGCGATGGCCACGGCAGCCGTCGTGATGACACTGGTGGGGATGTCGGTCGCCGGCTGCAGCAGCCAGCCGAAGTCGTCGACGCCGACCTCGGGATCTGGCGCCCCTAGCCACGCTCCGATCGTTGACTACACCCAGCTGCTGATCAAGGCGAGTGACATCAATGCACCCGATGCGTTTACTGCCGGTCCGGCGACCAAAGATCCAAATGGCCAAAAAGGTGCATTGATCACGTTCACCGATCAAGACCACAGCCACACGATCATCGACACCATTCAGATCCTGCCGGACGCGGAGGCGACCGCCACCGCGCTGGATTCGGCCAAGGCGCTGCATCGCGAAACTCTCCGCACCAAGGCATTGAATGCTGAAGTCGGGGTTGGCGGTGTGACGATCTCGGGATTGCCGCAGGACCACTCCAAGGGGGTGACGGTGTTGCTGTTCACCGAGGGCAACGCAATGGTCACCCTGGAGTTCGAGGGCCCGTCCTTCGCGCTGGCACCGCCGGAATTCGTCACCGAGGTCGGCCAGAAGCAAGATGACGCGATCAAAAAGGGCTTAGGTGGCTGAAAATCAACGGGTTTCGCGAGCACCAGCTAGCAGGGCCCGGGCACTGTTGACGCACGGCAGTAACCGGTCGTAAGCGCTGATGCCGGCCACGGCGCGAGAACGTATCGGTACCTCCAAGCCGACGACGCGATCATCCGGCAGGGCCGCGAGCATGTCAGCCAGCGGCAACTCCCCTTCGCCGGGCGTCATCCGTTCGTACATGGCCTCCTCGGCGTAAATCTTCATCCTGGGGTGCAGTGTGGTATCGCTCAACTGGATGTAACCGATTCGCTGAGCAGGCACCGACCGAAGATCGTCGGCGGTAGCGCCGAAGCGTGCCACGTGCATCGTGTCGATGAGCAGACTGATCTCGGCTCTGTCGACGTACTCGATGGCGGCCAGGGCCGACGGCAGGTCTGCGATGCTAAGGCCGACAACGGGTTCGACGCACGTGGCGATACCCCGTTCGGCGGCCAGTGCGGTCAGCGCGGCCAGCTCGTCGAAGGTGCGTGTTCGATCCGGTTCGAGGCTGACGGTGTTGATCCGCGGGATTCGTAGCTCGGCCATGATGTCCAGATCGTCGGCGTAGGAGCGAACGTCGACGCCCGGTGCAATGAGCAGGCCTTCCCCCAGCGAGATCGACACGTCGTGGTCTTCCATCGCCGCGAGCAGGTCCTGACGCAGTCGAGGGTCGTCGCGCAACGAATATGGTTGGTAATTGAGAGCTTTCAGGGGCGCAAAACCGACCATCCCAGTCGTGATGTAACGGCAGCCCAGATCGGCGACCAGCTGGACGAATTCGATTGGGGGCATACCGAAGACGCTGAGCATCTCGATGCCGAGCCGGTCCATGCCGGCGCGCCGCTCAGCCGCCCACCATGGCGAGGCCGCCGTCGACCGGGATGAGCTGGCCGGTGATGAACCCGGCCCCCTCGCCGGCAAGGAACACCAACACCGGCCCTAGGTCGCTGGCGGGATCGCCGAGCTTGCCGCCCAACGGGATGGACAACTTCATCTGCTGGTCGATGAATGCGGCGGCGTCCGGCCCCAGGAAGTTCCGCAGCCGGTCCGCGCCTGGTGTTTGAACCGCAGGCGCTAGCGCATTCACCGTGACCCGATCGGCGCCCCACGCTTTGGCCGCCGAGCGGGTCCAGGCTTGAACAGCGCCCTTGGTGGCCGCATACACCGCTGAGATGGGACTACCCATCACCGCCTCGGCAGACCCGAAATTGATGATATGTCCGCCGTTTTCGCGCATTACCGCGTGCGCGGCCTGATTAGTGAGAATCGTTGCTTTGACGTTGGTTGCCAGCAGAAAGTCGATCTCATCGCTGGTGATACTGCCGGGCACTCCCGGTTGCCACAAGCCGGCGGCGTTGACGAGCACATCGACGCCGCCGAGTTCCCGCACGGCGCGACCGAACGCGGCATCGACCGAGTCGGCGTCTCGAACATCGCACTGCACCCACGTCACCGCCGGTGCGTCGTCGGCCGGGGCGGTGTTGTGATACGTCGCGGCCAGCCGCGCTCCCCCGGTGTGCAGCACGCGCACCGCGGCGGCGCCGATTCCGGTGGCACCGCCGGTAACCAGAATGCGGCGTCCAGTCAGCGATGGTTGCGCTACCGTCATGGCCGCGGAGTCTATCGGTCCGCAGACAATGAAGTCAGGTAACCGGCCGTGTATTCGATGCGTATTGAGCGATCCCCCACAACAACTGCTGCCAGCTGCTCACCGGGGATGCCTATTCGTCAAGCAGAAGGCGTCAGAACGACTCCGGATCCCGCTGCACTTCGGCAGGCACCGGGTGTTGGTACAAGCGAGAAGCGTTCTCCCAGGTGAACTTGCGGATCAGCTCTGGTGCCAGGTCGCCGATTTGTTCGTGCACCGTCTGCTGGGTGTGCGGCCAGGTCGAATCACAGTGCGGGTAATCGGCCTCCAGCATGATGTTGTCGGTACCGATGCGGTCGTGCTGCACGAAAGAAGACTTATCTTCCACTGCGCAGAACCAGAAGTTGCGGGTGAACACCTCCGCCGGAGTCAGGATCTCTCCCAACGCCGCCCAGGTGCCATACATCGCGTGGTAGCTCAGCATGTGGTCGAGGCGATCCAATAGTCCCGCCACCCAACCGATTCCGCCCTCGGACAAGCAGATCTTGAGATCAGGGAATCTGCTGGGCAATCCAGAGTACAGCCAGTCGACCGCCGCCGAGATGGCGTAGGCGAAGAACAGCACGCCCTGCACATCCGGTGGTGCATCGTCGGTGGTCGACGGCGACGACCCCGACGATCCGATGTGCAAGTTCACCACCGTGCCGGTTTCGGCGCAGGCGGCCATCATCGGATCCCAATGACCGGTGTGGATGCTCGGCAACCCCAACATCGACGGATTCTCGCTGAACGTGACGGCATGAAAGCCACGCGCGGCGTTTTCACGGATCATCTCCGCGCCGAGTTCAGGATCCAGCAGCCAGGGCAGCTGGCACGGAATGATCCGACCCGGGTGCGAACCGGCCCACACGTCGTGGTGCCAATCGTTCCATGCACGCACCGAGGCCAACGCGAGGTCGCGATCGTCGGTCACCTGCTGCAGTCGCTGGCCCGCGAAACCCGGCAGGAACGAGGGAAAGTTCAGCGAGGCGTAGATCCCGTTGAGGTCCATGTCCCTGACACGCTCGTCGATATCCCATGCACCCCTGCGCATCTCATCGAAGCGGACCGGCTCGAAGCCGTACTCCGACACTGGCCGGCCGACGACGGCGTTGAAACCGACATTCGGCAGTTCCTGATCGTCATAGACCCAGGTCTGCCCGCCGTCGGCAGTGTCAACGACTTTGGGGGCGCGGTCAGCGAACCGTTGCGGCAGACGGCCCGTGAAGGTGTCCGGGGGCTCGACGATGTGATCGTCGACGGAGATCAGCGTGTAGCGGCGCGCCGCCCTCGGCGGATCGGGAAGAAATGTGACCGACCGGTGGTCGCCGGTCTTGGCGGTGGTGAAGCTCAAGTTGGTGGCGAGCTCGTCGATCGATTTCATCGCAATTCACTCAGTTCAGAACGGTGGGATCGGCTTTGATGGTCAGTCGGGCGGCCCCCGCCCAGTACACGTCGGCCGCTCTTTCGATCAGCGATCGCTGCATGCCCGCCATGTCCGGCCAGTTCATCTGCACAGGTTCCTTGCCGGTGAGCATCACGTCATAGGCCATTTTGCAGACTCGCTCGATCGACGCGGCGCGGTAGACGGCCTCAGCCAGGTTGCGACCGGTGGCGATGACGCCGTGGTTGGCCAGAATCGTCAGGTTCGCCCCGCCTATACGCGCCGCGAGATCGGCTGCCCGCGTTGCGCTGTCGATCTCCCCGTCGTACGAATCGACCAGGCACAGGTCGTCGAGGAACAGCGATCCGGTTTGATGCACCAGCTCTGGCAACCTGCCCAGCGCCGCGAGCACACACACGTAGTAGGGGTGATTGTGAATAACCACTCGCGCGTCTTCACGGACGCGGTGCAGTTCGGTATGAATGTGGATGGCGGGAGTGACATCCCAGCGGCCGCGGATCACGCGCGCATCGGCGTCGACCACGCAGATATCCGAGGCGGTCAGCTCCTGCCACCACAGCCCCCACGGGTTGACGAACATGTCGTTCTGTCCGTCGGGCTGCCAGGTGATGTGTCCGGCCAGATTCTCGGCGAACCCGATACCGGCCAGGTGACGAAACGCCACGGCGAGCGCCTGCTCGTCCGAGAGGTCGACTCCGATCGATGGAATCACCGACGGCGCCCACACCTCCAGGCCACCTCGCCGTGCATTAGGAGTGGTCATGGCTGGCCTCCATCCTGGCTTTGATGTCTTGGCGCAGCGCGCTTTTGGCTATCTTGCCGCCCGACGATCGCGGTAACTCGTCGACCACGATGAGTCGCTCCGGAAGCAGCTCCTTGGAAACACCTGCCGCGAGGAGATACTCGACGAGATCGGACAGACTGATCGTCTGCGAGCCGACGAGTTCGGTATACAGGCAGACCTTTTCGCCGAACACCAGATCGGGCATTGCCACCGCCGCCGCGACCGCGACAGCGGGGTGCGTGGTAGCGGCGTCTTCGACGGCGGATGCGCTGATGTTCTTTCCGCCGCGCAGGATGAAATCCGAGGTCCGGCCGGTGACGCTCAGGTAGCCGTCCGCGTCGATTTCGCAGATGTCGCCCATGCGCATCCAGCCATCCCGGGTGAACAGCTGGTCGTGGTCGGTGCCCCCGAGATACCCGAGGCTGGTTGCGGGACCGCGACACGCGGGCTGACCCTTGCCGGTCTCGGTGACGTCCTGGTCGACGTCGAACAGGCGGACCGACATCTCGGGAACGATCCGTCCGCCCGTGCGCAACCGGCGCTCCTGCGAGTCGTTCACCGTCGTGGCGCTGAGCAGCCCGGTCTCATTCGACCCATAGAACTGCAGAACTATTGCTCCGGTGAGGTTTTCGAATTCCGCAGCCGGCCGGTAGGGCAACGACTCCCCGCCGGTGAAAACGATGCGCAGCGAACTCAGGTCATTGTCACGCGAAGCGCGGTCGGCCATTAGCATCGTCAGTTGGGTACTGACGCAACACAACACAGTGACCCGGTGTTCAGCGATCGCTTCGCACGTTGCCCTGGCACTGAAGTGGTCCGAAATCACTGCCGTGGCGCCCAGATAGATCGGGCTGGTGTGGCTGGTCCAGATTCCGAACCCAAAAGGCATCGGGATGACCGGGAGGAAAACATCGTCAGGCGTCAGCTGCCCGTTGGCGACGGCCTGCTGATGAAAGTAATGCCAACGATTCTGGGTGTGCACCACGCACTTAGGCAGCCCGGTCGTCCCGGACGTCGAGTTGATCAGGAACACGTCGTCGGCGCCGAGGGCGTCCCCGACCGGCACCGTCAAGGGTTCTGCATCGACGCTCAAGCGTGGACCATGGCCGCTGTCCCTCAGCACCAGGACCGGCACCGAGAGCTCGCGCATAGCCGCCGCGGCCTGGGTCGCGGCTTCGCCGCGCTGGCTGTCACTGATCAGCAGCTTGGGCCAAGCGTTGCGCATTATCGCGGCAACTTCGCGGGTGCCGGCGCGCGCGCCGATACCGACAACGACGGCGCCGCAACGTTCCACGGCGACGAACAGCAGGTGGATAGCCGCGGCGTCACCGTGCCACACCGCGACTCGATCACCTCGGGCAATGCCGACGCCGGCCAACTGCTCAGCGAGAGCAGTTGCCGCAGCATCGAATTCACGCCAGGTGAACGACTGGCCGGGGTGATCGATGTAGGCGAACCGGTCCGGGCGCTGCTGCGCGTTGCGGCCTACCGCGTCGGACAACGTCACGTCCGACCACCAGCCCGCGGCGCGATAGCGGGCCGACTCCTCGTCAGTGAATGCCGGCGAGCTGACAGTATCCAGGCCGCCGGTGCTCATCATCCGATGATATGGCGCTCGTTCGCCCTTGCCATTGGCATTCGTCGACTTGAGACGGGGATCAGCCGATGTCAGGCATCCTGACGCTTATGAGCGGATTGCTGAACGACCGGATCGCGGTGGTGACCGGCGGTGGTGGCGGCATTGGCGCGGCGACCGCGCGGTTGTTCGCCGACCACGGCGCCCAGGTAGTGATCGCCGATATCAACGCCGAGCTCGCTCGGCTGACCGCCGAGCAGATCACGGCTTCAGGCGGGTCGGCGTTCGCGGCGGTGACCGACGTCCGCGACGCCGGTCAGGTCGCCGACCTGGCGCGATCGGTGCTGGAGCGTCATGGTCGGGTGGATGTGCTGGTGAACAACGTCGGTCATTGGCTGCGTCACCCCGGCAACTTCGTCGACACAGATCCGCAGCTGTGGGACGACCTCTACCGGGTCAACCTGCATCACGTTTTCCTGGTCACGCACGCTTTTCTGCCCGCGATGATCGGTCGACGTTCCGGCGCGATCGTCAACGTCTCGTCGGTGGAAGGCCTGCGCGGCTATCCGGAAGACCCCGTCTACGCCGCCTTCAAGGCCGCGGTCATCCACTTCACTCGCAGCCTGGCGGTCCAGGTCGGCCGCGACGGCATCCGCGTCAATGCGATCGGGCCCGATGTCACCGAATCGCCGCAGGTGCCCTACTCGCAATGGCTTTCCGCAGAAGAGCAGGCGCAGTGGCCGCAGTGGGTGCCGGTCGGGCGGATGGGGCTGCCCGAGGATCAGGCCCAGGTAATCCTGTTCTTGGCATCGGAGCTGTCGGAATTCGTCACCGGTCACACGATCCCGACCGACGGTGGCACCGGCGCCGCGGGCGGATGGTTCCGCTCATCACGCAGACCCGATCGGGAATGGACGAATCGACCCGTTGCGCCCTAGATGATCAGCTCGGCTGGCGAAGCGGCAGACCGGCCGCACGGTAGATCCCGTCGATGACGGTCATGTTCTCGATCGCATCCTCGGGCGTGGTCTTCACCGGTTCGCCTCGTAGCACCGCCGCGGCGAACGCGTCGAGCTGATACGCGTAGGACGGGCGACGAGGAAAACGCTCGACACGTTTGCCCTCGGGCGAGCGAATGGACAGCCGGTTGACGAATTGTGGTGTCACCGGATTGAACAGCTTCAACTCGCCCCGGTCGCCGACCACCCGGGCGCTGATCTCCAGCAGGCGCGCCGACCACATCGAGCAGCGGACCTGGCCGGTGTGGCCCGCGGCGAACCGTAGCTCCGCCGTCATCGCCCTGTCGATCTGGGGATCGCGGCGTTTGGCCTGGGCCGAGACCACCTCCGGCGTTGACCCGCCGAAAGTGCGGACGATGTGGACCGCGTAACAGCCCGCGTCCATCAACGCGCCACCGGCGAGCGGGTAGTTGTAACGGATGTCGGAGAACTTGGGCAGCGGGAAGCACAAGGCCGCCTCGACTCGCCGCAACTTCCCTATTACGCCCGAGGCGATGATCTGCTCGGTACGTAACGTCATCGGGTGGTAGCGGTAGTGAAAAGCTTCCATCACGACCCGGTCCGACTTAGACGCCAGGTCGGCGATTTCACGGGCTTCGTCCGCGTTTGCGGTGAACGGTTTCTCGCACAGCACGTGCTTACCGGCGTCCAGCGCGGCTCGAGTCCACTTGCCGTGCAAGCTGTTCGGCAGTGGGATGTACACCGCGTCAATGTCGGGGTCGGCCAGCAGCGCCTGGTAGCTTTCGTGGACGCGTGCAATGTGGTGTTTGGCAGCAAATGCCCGAGCGCGTGAGCCGTCACGTGCCGCCACCGCAGCCACCACAACGTCGGCGTTGTCCTTGGCCGGATTGATGAGCGCCAATGGCGCGATGCGGGCCGCGCCAAGCACGCCGATCCTTAGCGGTTCTCCATGTTCAGGCACGGACCGAAGCTAACACCTGCACATAGCGTCGGCACGCGAAACATAGGAACCCTCACTTTGTTTCGTCGAATCAGAGCGCAATCCCGCCGCGACGAGCTGAATTTTTCTCAGCTAGTCCACCTGATTTATTAATGTCGCACGCAGAAAGTGCGCATACCGTCGCCCTATGTCTGCGGTCGGTGAACTGGTGCGGTTCCCACCGGCCCGTCGGGTGGCGCCGCCACCATTGCGCTGTCCACGCGGCCATCTGATGCGGCTCGAAAGGATAGTGGCGAATAGCGCCGTCTGCTCGTGCGGACGACACCAAACATGGCGATGTCATTGCGGTGCAATGACATACGAGCCCGCCATTGGTGCAACTTGCGATCTGCCCCGCCAGGCCGTTGCCGGCGAGACTGGTTCATTCCGGTTGGCTTGA
>DASXJI010000241.1:0-4819 GCA_036497495.1 Mycobacterium sp. | reverse complement strand
TTGTCGTTCTCGGCGGTCTCCAGCACGGTTCTTGCGTGCTGCTCGTCGTTGACGACCGCGGCCATCCGGATCTTCTCTTTGCGGCGACGGCCGAGGGTGTAGGCGACGTCAGCCAGGCTCAGTGCGTCGTCGCCGGAGATTTCGGCGGCCAGGGCCGCGCGGGACTGCTGCAGCGCGCCGCTACTGCGGGCCGACAGGAGCAGCACCTGCGCACCGGGTACCGGTGCTGAAGCAGCAGTCGCCGGAACGTTCGGCGCTTCTTCCAGCACCACGTGCGCGTTGGTGCCACCGACACCGAACGAGCTGACGCCGGCGCGCAGCACACCATCCCATTCCCACGGACCGTATTCGCTGCGAACCTTGAAAGGTCCACGGTCGAGATGCAATTCGGGGTTGGGGCTGGTGTAGTGCAGCGTCGCCGGAATTGCCCGATACTTCAGGCACAGAATCGCTTTGATCAAGCTCGCGATTCCGGCGGCCGACTCCAGGTGACCGATGTTGGACTTGACTGAGCCTATGAAGCATGGAGCAGCACGGTCCGTTTCGGAAACCTCGAAAGCTTGGCGCAGGCCTTCGATCTCGATCGGATCGCCCAGCGGCGTGCCGGTTCCGTGCGTCTCGATGTAGCTGATCTCCGAAGGGTCGACCTCGGCGATCGCGTGCGCCTCGGCGATGACGTCGGCCTGCCCGGCGGCGGTCGGGGCGGCGTACGTCATCTTCGTGGAGCCGTCGTTGTTCAGCGCCGATCCGCGAATCACAGCGTGGATTCGGTCGCCGTCGTCGACGGCATCCTGTAGGGCCTTGAGCACCACCACACCGACACCGCTGCCGAAAATCGTGCCGTCGGAGCGGGCATCGAAGGGCCGGCAATGGCCGGTCGGCGACACCATTGAGCCTGGGGCATACCAATACCCGACGTGATGCGGGATGCGCAGCGATGCGCCGCCCGCCAGCGCCATCTCGCACTCGCCGTTCAGGATGCTCTGGCAGGCCAGGTGGACCGCGACCAATGCCGACGAGCAAGCCGTCTGCACCGACAGTGCGGGCCCGCGCAGATTCAACGCATACGCCAGCTTGGTGGCCAGGTAGTCCTTGTCATTCTGCAACGACAGATTGACCATGTCGAAGGTAATACCTTGGCCCATAACCACATTGGGGTCATAGTTGGACATGATGTTGTGCAGCAGGTATCCGCTGGTCGTGCTGGTCGCGTACACGCCGACCGAGCCCTCGATCTCGGCGGGGTCGTAGCCGGCGTCCTCGATAGCGTGGAACGCAGTCTGCAGGAACAGCCGGTGCTGCGGATCCGTCGAGCGCGCTACCTGCGGAGTGAAGCCGAAGAAGTCGGCGTCGAATTCGTCGATGCCGTCCACCAACGCAGCGCGCCGCACATAGGCGTGATTCGCCAGCGATTTCTCCGGGATGCCTTCAGCCAGCAGGTCATCTTCGGCCAGCGTGACAATCGACTCCTCGCCGCGGCGCAGGTTGTCCCAGAATGCCGACAGCGTGTTGGCGCCGGGCAACCTGGCCGCCATGCCAACCACCGCGATCGCGTTGGGCGGCAGTTCGCTGTTGCTGGTCACACTCGATCTCCTACCTTTCGCCTGGCGGCGGCACGCTGCCGGGCCGCGGCGCGCTGCTTGGCTCTGTCACGAACCGCGCTGCCGCTGTCAGCCTTGTCCCCGGCCTCCAGGCCCAGCTGACGGATAAGGTCGGTCGTCAGTGCGGCCAGCGAGGCGCCCTGCAACAGCAGTGCCACCGGCGGTTCCACACCGAAGTCGCCGCGAACAGTGTTGCGGATTCGGACCGCCATAAGCGAATCCATGCCCAATTCGGTCAACGGCTGATCGGCGTCGAGCGTGCTGCCCTTCGGGTAGCCCATGATGGCCAGGATGCGGCCGCTCAGTCGTGCGATCACGACCCGATTGACCTCGGCAGAGTCCATCTCGCGCAACGCGTCGGGGCCCGCCCAATCGTCGTCTTCGCTGTCGATGTCGAGTTCCTCGGCCAACTTCGCGAAATAGCCGAGTTGCGCAATCTCGGGGAACGCCGCCGCGGCCCGGTCCAGCCGCAGCCGGGCCACCCCGATGTTTGTCGGCCGGCTGCCCAGGATGGCCTCCAGCGCCTCGATGCCTTCGTCCGGCGAGATGGGATCCAGCGCACTGAAGGTCAGCGAGCGGGCGACGCCGATGTCGGACCACTGGCCCCAGTTGATCGCGGTGGCAGGCAATCCCGACGCTCGTCGCCAATCGACCAGGCCGTCAAGCCAGGCACTCGCGGCGGCGTAAGCGCCCTGCCCGGGCGCTCCCAGCAGTGACGATGTCGAGGAGAAACCGACCCACCAGTCGAGTTCTTTGCCGACTGTGGCGACGTGCAGCCGCAGGGCGCCAATGGCTTTCGGTGCCCACACCCGCTCCAGGCTGTCCTGGCTGAGGCCGGCGACGATCTGGTCGTCGAGCACCACGGCGCTGTGCATCAGCCCCCGCAACGTCAGCCCGGTCTCTTCGGCCGCGCTGATCAGCTTCTCGGCGACTCCGGGGGCGGCGATGTCGCCCAGCACGACCGCGATTTGGGCTCGCTGTTGAAGTTCCTCGATCAGTGCTTGCGCCTCGTCGGACGGCGTGGACCGGCCGTTGAGCACCACGCGTCCGGCACCACTGTCGACCAGCCAGCGCGCCATGGCCAAGCCCAGTCCGCGGAGACCACCGGTGATGATGTAGGAGCCGTCCGGCCGGACCACCGAGTCGGTCTTGGCGGTGCGCAGCGTCGCGCGGGAAAGCCGCTTGGCGTAACGCTTTCCGCCACGCCACGCGATCACATCGTTGCCGGCCAATCCCAGCTCGGCGGTCAGAGGTGTCACGGCGTCACCAGGCAGGTCGACCAACGTGGTGCGCAGGTCCGGATGCTCATAGGCCAGCACCCGGATCAGACCGGTCAGGGCGCTGATCGACGGGTCGCCCGACTCACCGTCATTGACGGCCAGTCCCTCGCGGGAGACCATCCACAGCCGTGGTGGCTTGCCGTGCCATCCGGTCAGGATGGTGCGCACCGTCGACGCGAGGCCCCACGTCAGGGCGCGCCCACGGCCTGCGGCGTCACCGGTCTCGGAGCCGTCGAACGACTGCCGGCCCGCGAAGATGACCACGCCCACCGGCGGCAGTTCAGCGTCGCCGGCCGCTTGCGAGAAGGCTTCCAGTACCGCCGATTCCCGGGACAGGTCGGCGGTGACCACCCGTCGGGTCGGTGAGCCGAATGCAGCGGTGAATTCCTTGGCCACCGCCTCGGACTCGGCGCCGTCGGTGAGCACCAGCCAGCTGCCGTCAGGGATGGTGGCCGCCGCGTCCAGCGGGGTCTCGACCCATTCGGTGTCGAAGATCTTCTGCTCCAACGGCATCGGCACTGTGCGGCGCTGCACGCGTTGCAGGTAGATGCCGCTGACCTCGGCGGTCGGAGTACCCGTCTCGTCGGTGATGAGGACGCGGCCCATGATGCCCGCACCGTCAAGGTTGACCAACTCGGCGCGGCAGCGGGCACGACGCCCGACCTCGCCGAACACCCGGATCTTCTCGAATGAGACTGGAAGGTAGGTCGCCTCGTCGGAGTCGGTCAACGACTCGCTCGACAGCGCGGCGGCCAGGCCCTGCAGTGCCGCGTCGAGCAGCACCGGGTGGATGCGGTATCCGCGGTGGCCGGTCGCCTCGTCGGGCAGGACGATCTCGGTCTCCGATGTGCCGTTCGGCCGACGCACGATGCGGGTCAGCGCGGCGAACGCCTGCCCGTGGTGCAAGCCGGTGGCGCGCAGCGCGGAATACAGGTCCGCGGGCGAGAGCACCGTGCCGGGCTCCGATGACGCGGCCGGGACTGTCGGTGGTTCCGATTGCCCCACTTCGACTTTCGCGACGGCGTGCCGGGTCCAGGCGCCGGTGGCCGAGCGTGAATGGATCTCGACGCGAATCTCGTCGCCGTCCTTCTCGCCGCGGGTCAGTTGCGTGGTGAGCTGGGTCGAATCGTTCAGCGGCAGCATCTGCTCGACCTCGACGCCGACCGACACCGACTGCGCCGGCAAGCCGAGCGCCTCGCTGGCGGCGGCGAGGGCAATCTCGCCGAACCCGGTGCCGGGCATCACCGGTTGGCCATGCACCTTGTGGTCGAGCAGGTAGGGAACGAGTTCGAGTCCGACGTCGGCGGTGAAGACGTGGTCGCGACCGGACGGCAGTTCAACGTGCGTGCCCAGCAGCGGGTGAGCGCTGGCGGCCTGCCGGGTCGCCGAGAACGGCGCCGCCCAGTAGCGGACATGCTGCCAGGGCGTCGGCGGCAGGTCGATGAGTTTCTTTGTGCCATGGGCAGTTTCCGCCGCGGCGATCGACGGCGGCCGAATCGTCGCCAGTTGGGTGTGGAACGTGAGCGTCTCGGGGTTGTCGCGAGTCAGCGTTCCCGCGACCTGAGCGCCGCCACGCGGCTTGACCGACTCCAGCGTGCCGTTGATGGCGTGGCTGAGCAGCGGGTGGGGGCTGACTTCGATAAATACGTGGCTCCCATGTTCCTCCACGGCATTGGCCACCGCCTGGCTGAATCGCACCGGGTTACGCAGGTTGACCACCCAGTAGTCGGCACCAAAACTCGGCACTTCGGCGTCGCCGGCTTGGCCAACCGTGCTGATCAACGGGACCTTGGGCGTCATCGGCTTCAGGTCAGCCAGCGCGACCTTGAGGTCGGCCAGGATCGGGTCGACCGTCGGATGATGCGAGGCCACATCCACCTCGACGCGCCGCGCCAACTTGCCTTGCGCGTCGACGAGCGCGATCACCGTGTCGACCTG
>DASXJI010000240.1:0-4604 GCA_036497495.1 Mycobacterium sp. | reverse complement strand
CAGCACCGGCGGATAGTTCACCTTCGCCGCTGAGTCACTGAGGTGGCGGCACGTAGCCGCCGGCCGAGTTGCGCAACTGCCACAGCTGGGCCGGGCAGTAGATGTTCACCGCGTTCGAGATCAGATAGTTGGCGGAGTACTCGTCGTTGGGCAGCACATCGTTTTTCACATCGCCGATGACCCGGGCGTAGCCGGCACCGCTGGTGATCTTGTCGCAAATGCCGTGGGCATAGCTGATGGCATCTGCGGTGTTCGCGAAACTGTATTGCTTGCGCACGGTGGTGTCGTAGATGAACTCAATATCGGGTGCCGGAACGGCGTGCGCCAGCGGCGTTGCGCCGCTGCTCAACGTCGCGGCGACAATGACGGCGGCCAGCCACCTACCGCGCTTCATCCGGGTTGCCCGTACACAGCGACAAGGACGCTGCGGTCGAAACTGTTCTCTGACCACACGCCGATCTGAGTGTTGGCGCAATTGGCCATGATCGCCATGTAGTCGGGACGGTAGTACCAATTACCCATGACATCAAGGTCATTGATGGTCAGCGACTGGTTGATCGCTACGGTCTCGGCGACGGTGCCGTTGTAGCCGGCGCCGCGCGCACGGTCGGCCACCGACGACCCGTCGGACCCGATGTCAGCATCCAGCCCGCGATTGTTGAGCACATCGACCGTGTGGCGTTGCGCGGCGGCCTGCAGCTGCGGTTTGATCTTCAGGTTGGTCTTGCAGCCGGCCTGCCGCTTGATGGTGTCGACGTTTACCACGATGCCGTTGTTGAGCCGATCGTTGTTGCCGGGAACCCCGGGAGCGGCCGAGGCAACGGCGCTCACGGTCGGGGCAACGAGCCCGGCGCCCACCGCCGACAGTATCGAGATGATCTGTGCACGTTCGCGAATGCGCTTGTCGGTCATGTCATCTCATCTCTTTCCATCGCTAGCGGATGTTTGCGGCGAGGTCGCCGGACATTGCACCGAGCTGTTGCCCCCACGTCGGCCAGTCATTGCCGCCGCCACGGCCCAGATCGAAGTGGCCGTTCTTGCCGCCGACATCTCGATAGTGGGAGTAGAACTGCGCGTTGGTGCCTTGTGAGATGTCGCCGTAGCCGGCCATCGCACCCTGGTCGGTCGGGGCACCACTGCCGGGGCTGTAAATCCAAAGCCGCGCATCATTGTCCACCAGCTGCTGGATATTCTGGTTGGGCGAATGCCACTTCCAGCGACCCAGCTGGGGCAGGCCCCACATGTGATCGGTGTCGGCACCGCCCTGCCTGAGCGCCGCGGTGATGGTCCCGTCCACGCCGGCGCGCTCGGGAGTGAGGAATCCCGATAGCGACCCGGCATAGTGGAACCGATCGGGATGGAACGTCACCAGCGCGGCCGCCGCGTAACCACCTTGCGAGACACCGACTACGCCATGTCCGCCCGGCGCCAAGCCCTTGTTGGCGGCTAGCCAGTCCGGCAACTCGCTGGACAGGAATGTCTCCCATTGCTTACTGCCATCCTGCTCCCAGTTGGTGTACATGCTGTAGGCGCCACCTGCTGGCGCTACCACCGAAATGCCTTTGCCGGCAAGGGTGTTGAACCCATGGCCCGCAGTCACCCAGTTGCTTACGTCGGGTGCCGCGTTGAAACCGTCCAATAGGTATGCAGCGTGCGGGCCACCGGCCAGGAACGCCACCGGGATGTCGCGGCCCATCGACGGGGACGGCACCGACAGGCTCTCGAAGCCGGCCGCCTTTGTGGTGCCGGTCGAGCCTGAAAGCATGGCTGCTGCAAGGTATCCGACTGCCAGCGCGATAGCCGAAAGCCGCCGGGCGCTCATCGACACACTCTTCATCCTTGCCTCACTTGTCCATTGCTCACACGGGGTCGAACTGCGAGATGAGCCATCGACTGTCGACCTTCTCGAGACTGACGCGCACGCTCGACGTGCTCTGCGTCGGTGCATCGTTGCCGATGGTGGTGGTCTGGTCGACGAAAACCAGCACCACCGCGTGCTTTCCGGTCGCCAATACCGACGCCGCCGCAGGCACGGTGGCCACCGCAGTAATGTGTTGCTGCTTGGCCCCGGGCGCGACGACGTCGTTCACGAGCTGCGTGTATTGCTGACGGAAGGGCTCGGAGAGACGGTCGGCGGCCGCCTTCAAGTCGCGGTCCACGGTTTCGGGCTTGTACGACAGGATCGCAATGGTGCTCTCGGAGGCCGCCCGCACCGATGCCTCTGCGGCCGCGCGCGATTCGCGGGCCGTGCCGTCGAGCCATTTCAGGTAACCGACCCCGAGAGCGAGAATCAACGCCAGTACCGGCAGTCCCGCAACCAGCAGACGTCTCCAGGAGAACCGGCCGCTTTGCTCGGCCGGCGCTTTCGCCCCGTCGCCCTCGCCTTCTACTTCTTCGGGGTCGAGTAGGTCTGCCTCGTCAGCCGCCTCCGCCTCGTCGGCGAGGTCATCGCGCTCGGCCACGTCGTCGAGCGACGACTCGTCGGCGACTGGGTCAGTGTCATCGGACATCGCGGAGTCCCCCTCCTGCGCCGCTAATGCGGTTCGGCTAGTCACGGTACGAACTCCACATTCGACACCTTGGCGCTATCCCCTGTTTTGTCCACGGTGAGGCGCATCCGCCATCGGCGCGGCTCCTGGTCTGGCGGGGCGGAGGCCATTGACGTCTTCACTGCTACCGCGACAAGCACTTGCGCTTGGTCGTTCGTATACGAGAGCAGACCTGCTTCGGAGATGGTGCCCTCCGATTTGGACTGCACTTTCTTGACGACTTCGACGAATGGTTGGGAGCGGTTCTGGAATTCGTCGTGGAAGGCGCCGGTCGCCGAATCCAGGACCCGCTTGATGTCGGCATCGACCTCGGCGTAGTTGATCGTGGTCAAGTTGATCGCGGTCTGCCGCGCGACTTGCACATACATGTTGCGCTGCGCCTGCACCTGATTGTCTTGGTGGACGCGGAATCCCAGCCAGCCTCCCAGGCCGAGCAACGCCACGACGATGGCGACTCCGACGGCGATCGGTCTGGGAATGCTCGAAACCCATCGCGGCACACGCCTTTTAGTGTCGTGGCCGGCGTCATCTTCGGCGTCGGTGTCCTCAGCGTCGATGTCCTCGGCGTCGATGTCCTCGGCGTCGACTTGCTCTGTGCCGATTACGGATTCGGCATCTACGGATTTGGCTTGGGCGGCGGCACCATCATGCTCTGCCATGTCTTACCTTTCGAAGTAAATGCCAGGTCGGACTCGCTGTAGGCGCGGCCATCCGGCCCGACATAATTTCCGGTCGCCGGGTCGTAGGGAATTGCGAGCGCCGGTTTCGGCGCCGCCGGATCAACTGGGGGGTTCCAGTGCTCGCCCGGCGAATACGGTGGCCCACCCGTCGGGTACTGCGGCACACTCTGGCCGCTCAACGTCGCGTTCGGATCACCCTTCCAGAACAGGCCATCGTTCAGCGGGACGTACTGCTCGTTGCTTTCGCACATCTCAACGGTCGGTGCGCGCTTGCCCGGCGTGGTCTCGCAGGGAACGTTACGAACGCCGCGGACGTTCATGTCGGAGTTCTGCGGGATACGGCAGTACAACTCGCCGTTGGTGCGGTCGGGATAGTCCTCGCGCACAGGGATTCGCTGCTGCTGCACCGGCAGGAAGCCGGCGTTGCATGGTGGCGGCGAGTTCAGGTTCAAATTGAAGTCGAGATAGATGCCCTTATAGTCCATCTTGGCAACTCGGTCCGGCACGATGATCGACGACATCACCGCGGTCCCCTGCGGAAACATGACCAACAGCTGCTCGAGGTCGTTTCGATAGTTCAGCGCGATCGTGCCCAGACTGACCAAGTTGGCCAGCAGCACCGGCAACGTCGGCGCCAACCGGTCGAACAGCGCGGTGCCTTCGTCAAGCGCCGGACCGGCGGTGTTGAGCAAGTCGGCGAACCTATCGTCTTGTGCCTTCACCTGACTGGTGATTGCGTTGACTCGCCGCGCCCACGTCGCGATCGAATCCGACGTTCGCACCTGGGAGCTGGCAACCGGGGGAAACTCGTCGATCAGCCGGGAGAACGAGTCGGAGGTCTTGCCGGCATCGATCGCCAACGCGGTGCCACCGTCGACGAGCCGGGACAGTTCCGGCCCCAGACCCGCGACCGCCTTCGAGGCTTCATCGACGACGGTGTGCAGGTTGTCCTGCGGGATCGCCGCGAGTGCCTTATTGGTGGTGTCCAGCAGGGATCCGATGTCGACAGGGATCTGTGTCTTGCCGACCGCGATCACATCGCCGTCGCGCAATTTCGGGCCGGTGTCAGTGCCCCGACCGGAATGCGGTGTGAGTTCCAGGAACTGCTCGCCGACGGCCGAGCGGCTGTGCACCGCGGCTGTCACGTCGGAAGGAATCGCGATGCCGGATTTCAGCGAAAGGACGGCGCGCACCCCGTTCTGGGTTACGTCGACCGATTTGACGGTGCCGACCTCGCTACCGCGATAGTTCACCACCGACGTCTGATACAAACCGCCCGAGGCCGGCAGGTCGACGGTCACGGTGTAGCGGCCAACGCCAAGTAGCGCAGGCACTTTGACGAAGCCGAATGCCATCACGGCCACAGAAAGGACGG